>JAFSPF010000112.1 GCA_017443065.1 Lachnospiraceae bacterium | reverse complement strand
TGCTGGCGGTCAGCGGGATCATCATTTCCGGAACGATGTTGTAGCCCTTGCGCTTCTTCACATCGATCGCCGCTTCCATGATGGCGCGGGTCTGCATCTCCGCGATCTCCGGATAGGTGACCGCCAGACGGCAGCCGCGGTGGCCCATCATCGGGTTGAACTCATGCAGCGCGTCGCAGGCATCCTGCACCTTGCGGACACTCGTCTTCATGAGCTTCGCCAGCTCCTGGATGTCCGCCTTTTCCGTCGGGACAAACTCATGCAGCGGCGGATCCAGGAAGCGGATCGTGACCGGTCTGGCGCCCATGGCCTCGTAGATCCCGATGAAGTCTTTTCTCTGATACGGGATTAGCTCATCCAGCGCCGCCTTGCGCTGCTCATAGGTCTTGGAAAGGATCATCCTGCGGATCTTCGGGATGCGCTCCGGCTCAAAGAACATGTGCTCCGTGCGGCAGAGGCCGATGCCCTCCGCGCCGAAGGCGACCGCCTGCCGTGCGTCCGCGGGCGTATCCGCGTTGGTGCGCACCTTCAGGCGTCTGCGCTCGTCCGCCCATTTCATGATGCGGCCGAAGTTCTTGGAAATCTGTGCATCGACGGTCTTCACATCGCCCTTGTAGATCTTGCCGGTGGAGCCGTCGAGGGAGATGTAATCACCCTCTTTGATCGTCTCGCCGCCGAGCGTGAAGGTCTTCGCGGCTTCGTTGAAGACGATCTCCCCGCAGCCGGAGACACAGCAGGTGCCCATGCCGCGCGCGACCACCGCCGCGTGGCTGGTCATGCCGCCGCGTGCCGTGAGGATGCCCTGCGAAACATGCATGCCCTCGATATCCTCCGGAGAGGTCTCCTGACGGACCAGGATGACACGCTCGCCCTTCTTGTGATGCGCGACAGCGTCATCCGCCGTGTAATAGACGCGGCCGGCAGCAGCGCCGGGAGAAGCCGGAAGAGCGGAACCGATTTCCTTCGCCGCCTTCAGGGCCTTCGCGTCAAAGACCGGATGCAGCAGCTGGTCAAGCGACTTCGGCTCAATGCGCATGACCGCTTCCTCCGCCGTGATCATCTTTTCGTCCACAAGGTCGCAGGCGATCTGGATGGCGGCGTGCGCGGTGCGCTTGCCGTTACGCGTCTGCAGGAAGTAGAGCTTGCCCTCCTGGATCGTGAATTCCATGTCCTGCATGTCCTTGTAGTGCTTTTCGAGCTTGTTTGCCAGCGCCATGAACTCCTCATAGCACTTCGGCAGGTCTTTCTTTAACTGGGAGATATGTGCGGGGGTGCGGATACCGGCGACAACGTCTTCGCCCTGCGCGTTGATCAGGTATTCGCCGAAGATCCCCTTCTTGCCCGTCGCGGGGTCACGCGTGAAGGCAACGCCCGTGCCGGAGGTCATCCCCATGTTACCGAAGACCATCGTCTGCACGTTGACGGCGGTGCCCCAGTCGGAGGGGATGTCGTTCATGCGGCGGTAGTAAATCGCGCGGTCGTTGTTCCAGGAACGGAACACGGCCTTGACCGCTTCCATGAGCTGTTCCTTGGGATCCTGCGGGAACTGCACGCCCATCTCTTTTTTGTAAATGCGTTTGTAGCGGCGGATGACCTCCGCCATGTCATTGGCGTCGAGATCCAGATCGTATTTGACGCCCTTCTTTTTCTTGATATCGTCCAGCACCTTTTCGAATTTCTGCTTGTCGATCTCCATGACGACATCCGAGAACATCTGGATGAAACGGCGATAGGAGTCACGCGCAAAGCGCGGGTTGTTTGTCTTCTTCGCAAAGCCCTCGCAGGTCTTGTCGTTCATGCCGAGGTTTAAGATCGTGTCCATCATGCCGGGCATGGAAGCTCTTGCACCGCTGCGGACCGAGACCAGAAGCGGGTTGGAGGGATCGCCGAACTTTCTGTCGTTCACCTTCTCCAGCCAGGCCACCGCATCCAGAATCTGTTTCTGCGTGTCCTTGTTGATCGTCTCGCCCTGGTTGTAATAATCCGTGCAGGCCTCCGTCGTGACCGTAAAGCCCTGCGGGATCGGCATGCCGAGACCCGTCATCTCCGCGAGATTTGCGCCCTTGCTGCCGAGCAGCGCACGCATCTCCGCGTTTCCTTCGTGGAACTTGTAGACTCTTTTCGCCATACTCTGTGATCCTCCGTATGCAGTTGAATAAAAATAAGTAAATGTAAAGAAGCCCCTCTATTCTAAGACAATTTGCGGGGATTGACAAGTGCCGGGGCGGTTTTTGCTGACTGTTTACTGTTTCTCCGGCAGGAAGGAATCGAAAATGAATATCTGGAACAGATCGCGGTTTTTCGCAAGATCCTCTTCGGACTTGATCGTCCAGGCGACGGTAAGCGCGTGAAAGAGGCCGCGGCAGAAGCTTAAAGAGAGATGATGCGCGTATTTGTGATTGTAAGCGATGAAATCCGGCTTTGTCATGAAATTGGTGAACAGATGCTCCATCGCAAAGTACAGAAAGCCTTTGTTCTTTTCCGGATTCTCTCTGTGATGCGCATCGGAGAGCTGTCCCCGGATAACATCCGGCCTGTGTTTTTTGTACCAGCGCACGACCAGCGGATTGAAGGATTCGATGCAATAGACGCCCTGATAATTTTGCAGCACCGCGTCCACCAGCGGGCAGACGCTCATGTCACGGGACTCCTCTTTGATTTCAATGATCAGCGGCACCTTCCCGTCAACCATCGCAAGGAACTCCTCAAAGGAGGGGATGCGCTCCTCCGTATCCAGGAGGCGGAAATCGCGCTGCAGCTCCTCACGCGTGTAATCACGGATGCTGCCTTTTCCGCCTGTCATTCTTGTAAGGGTATCATCGTGAAAGATCACGAGCCGCCCGTCCTTTGTGATCTGCACATCGAGCTCGATCCCGAAGCCGGCCTCCACGGCTTTTTTGAAGGCCGCCATGCTGTTCTCCGGCGCATCGGTCGCGTTGTCATGCAGCCCCCTGTGCGCGTAGAGCGGCGGTGCGTCCGCCCTCTCTCCGTAGATCCGTTTTGTCGCTGGGACGTCAAAGAGCGCACGGTACGAGGGCCTGCGCAGCATGCGCGGCATGATCAGGAAAAGATATATGAGAAAAACTGCGCCGATGACGGCGGCGATGATCAGGGCTGTCATACTCTGTATCATACCACACAGGCGGCAGGCGGTACAGCGCGGCGTGTGCTACGCGGACAAGGATGACGGAACAGGAAGGAAGTGAAAGGTATCTGTGCATGGATGCCCCATACCACCGACCCGACTGTCCTACGTTCCTCCGCGGAATGTAAAAAATGGATATGTGTTTTCAACAAGACAAATCCAGAGGTAAGTCAGAAATATCCTTCAATCGTTTTCCATCCACCAGGTTTTGCATCGTCTCAATAATATCTTCTCTTCCCTGAGAACAATACACTTTTACCGCATCCATCAATTCATATAGCGCAAAGTGATAAACACAATCCAAGTCGCCTGTTCCCAGCGCTAATGATGCCAGGCGGGAAGGTAATGGTTCTCCTGTGACAACTACAATGTGCGGCAGGTGACCTTTTCTGTTCCGGATAAGATTCAGCGCCTCCGTCCGGCTGTTTTGTGCCCTGTCGCTTCGCATCGTCCACTTGGCGGACACGGATGCATGCAGAATGGGTTTCCGACCATTCACTTTTCTTAAATCCGCCATTTTGCAAATATCATCTGTGATGATCAAATCATTTTTGTTTATTTCATCATCTTCATATAGTTCCCGGTAAACCACGATATCCGGTGCAACCATATAATCATTTCCGAGCGTTATGGAAAGCCTTTTGTTCTCACTCACAATCTGGGCCAGATACGCAAGATGTTCATATTGTGCGAAGTCCCAGGTTTTGACCGTGCTCTGATTTCCAAGATTGAGCACCGTCCATGACCCCGGTCTCAAATGCTGCAGTTTGGGAAAAGTCTCAGAAATGAATTGCATTGTAATCTGTTCAAAAAGCGTTCCGGCAGTTTGTCCTTTGATTTTCTCATCAACCGCTGCACCTAAGCGGTCAGCAATTATTTTTGCAATTGATTTTGAAGGCAGATTACCGGAATCCGCATTTGACGCAGTACCTTCAGATGTTATTGTTAAAACCCTGTTTTCAATCAAACGGTCATGGTACAGTTTTCTCGCGTGTTGTATTAAGGCCTCACTCACTTTCAAGGCACCTCCTGATTTCATGGCCCACGGCCCTGGCAACCGGTGGCGGAAATGCATTTCCTATCATGCGACAAGCTGCTGTTTTCTTTTTTCCAAAAAACCATTCGGGCGGAAAACCTTGAATTCTGGCAATCATTTCTTTTGTGAGTCTTGGCATTCCCCGAAACCCCGGTTCCGGCGCTGTGTTGGCAATCCCTTTTCCATCTACTCCAAGTTCTGCCCATGCGCGTCGCGCGCGCGTAGGCCCTAAATCCGGCCCGCCATGTTTTTTACTACCACCGACAATCGTTGGCGCAATTTTATTTGCGCCGTGAACCCATTCATCTGTCTTTTCCCAACCATTTGCGTCCATCAATGGCTTCAATACTTCGCCTACCGTCGGCGTGCGATCCATTTGTTCAGCCGGATAAGAGAAGGCTCTCTTTTCATCATTTCTGATTCCGACAATCACAACACGCGGTCGAAGCTGCGGGACACCATAATCACATGCATTCAGCAGTTTAATTGACACAGTATAGCCTAAATCACGTATCGCGTCCAGGATGGATTCTCTGTATTCATCAAATCTCGCATCCAGGAATCCCCTGACATTTTCGAGCATAACAGCGCGAGGGTGTATCTCTTTTATTAACCGGATTGCCTCCGGAAACAGATCTCTGTCATCATCCTTTCCCAACTGTTTTGAGGCTACTGAAAATGGAGGACAAGGTACACCACCGGCCAATAGATCAACGTCTTTATACTTTGTGCCGTCAAATTCATGTACATCTGCACAAATTACGTTCCATTCCGGACGATTCGCTTTCAGAACGTCACAATACTCTTTTTCATATTCAACAAGCGCAATATGATGAAACCCCGCCATGTCTAATCCGAGCGCCTGTCCGCCTGCTCCGGCACAGATCTCTACACATGTTAACATATGATTATTCCCCTGTTTCCCATATTTTGTGTGTCAGCCCTTTTTGTCTTCTATATAGTGTATCATACGGTAATCATCAGATCAAACCGATTACGATACTCTGACTATATCACAAACGGACGTTCTGTTCAATCGAACAAATTATTAAATTCACGAAAAAAGCCGTTCGGTTGAAAAACCTGTGTGCATGACATATACTGTTTTAGGTGCCTCCGGCACCATAAAGATGATATTTATATGTACCGGAAGGGAGAACCATGCACTATCCCATCGTATTCTTCGGGGTGAAGGACACCTCCGAAACCATCATCAAGTATATGTGTGAGGAGCTGCGGGCGCCCGATCTGGTCGTGACGCTGTCCGCTGCTGCGCGCGGCAAAACGGAGATCTCCGGCGAGGCGCCGCTGACTTCGCTTTGCAGGGAGCGCGGGATCGAGGTCTTTGAGGCGGAGCGCTACAAGCTGGATGACGAGGAGACTTTGGCTTTCTTCAAAGAAAACAGCTTTGATTTGGGCATTGTCGTCGGCTGGCAGCGGCTGATCCCGAAGCCGGTGCTGGACGCCTTCTCCAAAGGCATCTTCGGCTTTCACGGCAATGCCGGGTACCTGCCCTTCGGGCGCGGGCGCTCGCCCCTGAACTGGTCGATTCTTTTGGGCGACACGCGTTTCAACCTGAATCTCTTCCGCTATGACGAGCATGCGGATTCGCCGAATGTCTTCGCGACGGAGCTCTATGCGCTGAACGCGCATGACAACATCCGCACCGCGACCTATAAGAATCTGATCTGCACGAAGCGGCTGATCCAAAAGCTCATTGAAGCATACGAAGCCGGCGGGGAGATCCCGCTGCGCACGGAATCCAGGGACTTCGATTCCTGGTATGAAAAGCGCAGCGCGGAGGACGGTAAGATCGACTGGCATGCGCGCACGCGGGACATCTACAACCTCATCCGCGCGGTCACATCTCCTTTCCCCGGTGCCTTCTGTCATGCGGAGGGAAAGGTGCTGCGGATCTGGGAAGCGCACCCGTTTGACGAGATGATCGACTTTCACGCATACGCCCCCGGCGAGGTCATCGATGTCTTCGACGGCAAGGCGGTCGTGCGCACGGTGGACGGGTCGCTTCTGATTGACAGATATGAATGCGAGATTACTTTAACTGCCGGGATGCTCCTGCATTAAGAAAGGCGCAGGACGGCGTACAGGCCCTTCGTCTGCGGCATGCAACGCGGAGACGGCATCACGGATACAAAGACGGGAGGTCACGATTTGTTCTCTTATGACGACTACAAAGAAATCATCCGCCTGGTGAAGGAAAGCGGGCGCTATATGTCTTACTCCGAGGCCATGCACGCGGACGAGTGGATCCTGATGCGGCATGACGTGGAATACAGCGTGGAGCGGGCGCTTGCGCTGTCGAAGGTGGAGGAGAGCATGGATTTCCGTTCCGTCTTCTTCTTCCAGTGGACGAACAACTCCTACAACATTCTTTCCCGCAAGAACCGTGACATCCTGACGGAGATGCACGAGCGCGGACAGCAGATCGGCCTGCACTTCGCCTTAAACGGCATGACGGACATGCAGATCGTCAGGCAGCGCATCCGCAAGGAAGCGGGCATGCTCTCCGATATGCTGGGCTTCCCGATCACGGCCTTCTCCATCCACCGCCCCTCGCCGCAGGTGCTGCGCGAAAACATCAAGCTGGACGGGCTGCTGAATGCCTATCAGGACAATTTCTTCGTCTTCAACCCGGAGGCCGGGCCGGACGACAGCCCGGAGGTGAAATACCTCTCCGACGCCAATCACATCTGGCGCTACGGCTATCCGGACGAAAAGACAATCAGGGCGCATAAAAAAATCCAGATCCTCGTGCATCCCTTCGGCTGGACAAAGGAAGGCTTTGACAATCTGGAAAACTATAAGTCCCTCGTCCGCGAAAAGTACACGGAGCTCATCGATTCCATCGACCGGGAATGCAAGGATTTTGCGGAATTCAGGGAGCAGTTTGAGAGGCCGCCGGTATAGACTTCTTCCGCACGCACCTGACCGTGATGCGGGACTGTCCGCCCATCGTGCAGGTGAAGAGGGTCAAATCCCAGTCCTCTCCGGAGATCATCTCCAGCACCTGCTTCGGACCGAGGTTGAAAATCTCCGTCACTTCATAGACGAATTCATTTCCGTTCACATCAACAAAGCGCACCTCCGCGCCCGTTTCAATGTCATGCAGGGGCGCAAAATGCCGCCGGTAATTGTGTCCGCATAAGACCATATTGTCCAGCCAGACGCTGCCGGTATAGCGCGCGGGCGCATCCTTCGCGGCCTCTTCGTCCCAGTAGGCCAGCACCGGCAGATCGATCTCCAGACTCTCGATGACCACATGGCCGACGATGTCCCTGCCGTCAATGGAGATCATGGGCATCTGTCCGTCCAGACTCTCCAGCTGCGCGTGGCTCGTCGCCTTCTCCAGTTCCGTCAGAATCAGCTCGGACTGTTCGCCTGCGCGGTCATCCTCCGCGCGGTTATACAGCACAAGACCCACTGCCGCAGCGACCAGCAAAAGCCCCGCGAGCATCAGGCCGAGGCCTTTTTTATTCCTCTTCTTCGTTTCCATCTGTCTTCTTTTTGGAGGTTTTCACCAGCATGATGATCAATAGTACCATCAGGATCGGGATGGCAATCGCAAGCGCCACAAAGATGGTATCCACCGGTGTCGCACCGGAGGGCACCGCTCTGCGGGTCCCGGCCACGGCATCCGTGCGGAAGCCGCGCACCAGCATCCGGTGGGAATTGACGCCGTAGGGCGTGCAGGTGATCAGCGTGCAGTAATCCTCCTGCGGATCAATCGCAAGATCCTCCACCTCCTCCGGCAGCACGATCTTGATCTGATCCACCTCATAGGCAAGCGTCCGGTCCAGGATCGTTAAGAAAAAGACGTCTCCCTCCACGAGCTTGTCCAGGTCCGTGAGGATCCTCGCGCTGGGCAGCCCCCTGTGTCCGGAGAGCGCGATGTGATTGCCGATGCCTCCGGTTGGCAGGGAAGACCCCGGTACATGGCCAATCGCCACCTGCAGCACGGATTCATCCACGGTATGATAGATCGGCATATAAACATCGATGGATTCGATGCTAAGGTAGCCCATCATGCCGTTGCCCGTGGGATCTAGTTTCCGGCTGTACTCCGCAAATTCTTCCTCCGACAGATCGCGCAGTTTCCCGATTTCGGCGATGTATTCATTGAAGCGCTCGGCCTCTTCCCAGTACTGCGAATAATCTTCAGCGCCCAACAGTTCCACCGCCTCATTATAAGAGGCTATTTCCATGTTGGCATGCCTTCTGTTCCAGCGGTTGCTGAGCGTGGGATAAAGCACGATCAGAAGTCCCAGCAGGAAAAGCAATATGAGAATGATGGTTCCGCGTTTCTTTTTCATAGCGTATTATTATACCATACTCTCCTTCTGCTGCACTATAGTTATCTCCAACAAAATCTTGTAATTGTTTGTCCGCTATTGTATAATATGGTCATAAAGACCAAGCAGGTCATTTTGGTCATGTCGAAAGGAGGTATGCATGCTCCAGGTCAATGTGGCGGAGGCAAAAAAAGATTTATCCAGACTGATCCGGCTCGTGGAAACAGATAAAGAACCTGTCATCACCGTGGCCAGAAACGGAAATCCCGTTGTCCAGATTATCCGCGCCGGTCAAACGCCGGTGTCGAACAGAATCGGCATCGCAAAAGGAAAGTTCAAGGCACCCTCTGATTTTGATGCCGGTAATAAAGAAATCTATGAGATGCTTGCAAGAGGTAACTTATGAATATTCTCATGGACACGCATATCGCTGTGTGGGCCCTCACGGACGATAAGCGACTGAAGGCGAAAGCGCGGGATATCCTTCTGGATCCGGTCAATCATCTTTACTACAGCGCCCTGTCTGTTTTTGAGGTGGATCTGAAGAGCAAAAGCCGGCACAATAATCTGGCTTTTACAGCGGAGGACTTCACGGACATGTGCCGCAAAGCGGGATATCACTTATCCCCTTTAACGGATGCACATATCACGGGAGCCAATCATCTTACATGGACCGGTGCCGGAAGGGAACATCATGATCCCTTCGACCGTATCCTTCTGGCACAGGCCATTGCGGAAAACATGCATCTGATGACCGGGGATACCGCGATCTCCGGCTTTAAACAAAACTGTGTGATTCTTGTATGAGTCAGGGGGCGGTGAAACCGCCCCCACGCGTTTGTTTCTGTTTGATTTTACTCCTTTGAACGTTTTCGGCGTATGACGCCCGCACCGAAGAGTCCCGTGCCGCCGATCGCAAGCAGCGGTACCGGCCACCAGAGCTGTCCCGTCTGCGGAAGACGCCTTGCACCGAGGACATCCGGAATATCGCCTCTCCTGACGCCGAGGATTGCAGGATCCTCTCTATCGGCCCCCAGGACATCCGGTTCCTCCGGAGGCGTTTCCGGCGGCGGCGGATTGTCCGGCGGCGGGGGCGGCGGAGGCGGGGTATAGGTATTGGTGAGAATAAAGTATCCCGTCCACTTTTGTTCAATGATGGAAACGCTATACTCCTGCAGTACCGTACGCTCCACGATGCGCCAGACATGACGCCTTCCGGCATCCCAGCGGTAGCGCCATCCGTTGGCCTCGTTCAGCGTCACGGTCATGTACAGCACACCGTCCCTGTAGATATCCACGACAATGCCGTCCGGACGGATATCCGCCGCATCACCGACCCATCGCTTGTGAACCTCGATCTCGTTCGGCACCCTGTCATAGCGGTACTTCGGGCGCAAACTCGCATTGTTGTCATTGAAATCAAGATCTGCACTGTAATCCCAGACGCCGCCCGCATAGCCCGGCAGGGCAACAAAAGTCGGATCATAGCTGTATTGATAATCCTCATGCGCCTCTTCCACAATCTTTGCGTCCGCAATCAACAGATAGAGGCCGGGAGAAAGCCCGGTGAAGTTTACGGTTCCGTCCACAGCTGTCAGCGCATCCCCGTCCGGCGTGATGCCATATGCGGGCAGCGGCGCGTATTGCGCGAGCGAGGACGCAATGCTTTGCCATCTGGCTCTGCGTTGTGCATCGCTCTCTCCCTCACGAATCTTCAGTGCCTCGTTGAGGGCGGCTTCGGAAAAACCGGTGATACGCGGAGAGCCCGAGTTCTCATCAAAGCGCGCAAAAGCCGGTGTCACATGATACTGCACATGATAACCGCTGGCCGTGCCTGTCCTGGTCTCGCCTGTAACGGATGCCACGCGGTAGATACGCACCTGCATATCCTCGATCCCGATATGATTGCGATCCTGATAGACAATCGTGATCTCCCCGTTCCCGTTATCGACAATCGGTTCTCCCGCAGCATATACTCTGACCGGTGCGAACAGCAAGGCTGCCGCCAGCAGACCCGGGATCCATTTTCGTATCAGTTTTTTCATCCTCATACACAAACTCCTGTGTTATTTGTCTGCGTATCTTTACGCAGCGACCTTCCATTGAAGGTACGGAGCACCCTGCGGACACTTGCCGTAAGGAGCGCCCTGCCTTCAAGTCTCCCGGGGCGGAGCGAATCCGCCCCGGGTATCAGTTATGTACATTTCCACTTGTTCAAGACAGGTCTGTCTTAGCGTACACGTCTGCGGGTCACCAGTACCACGCCCGCGCCGAGCATCAGCAGTGCGCCGACGATGTAGAAGATCGTCGTGCCCATGCCGCCGGTCTCAGGGAGCTTGACACCGGAGGTGTTCTCCACGTCCGCCGTGATGGTGCCGTTGTTGATCTGGATCGGCGTATGTACGATGTTGTCAAAGGCATCCGCCGGGGAGATCGTCAGGCTCTTCAACTTGAGTCTCTCGCCATAGGCGGTCTTAACCGGATCGTAATCCGCGACCACCTCGAACTCGATCGGATCGATCGTGTTGTAGCCCGGGATCGGGGTTGTCTCCACCAGCTTGTACTTGCCGGCATCGATCCTGTCCCAGTTGAAGGTCGAAAGCGCTGCGCCCTGCTGTTCCGGACCGCATGCGACCCAGTCATTTGCGGCAGCATCCCACTTATAGAGCGTAAAGCCCGCGGCAGGAAGCGGCTGACCCTGCTCATCCACCTTGTTGACAACGACTTCATAGGTGAACACCACAACGATATCCCAGGGGGTCTCGCCGTGATCCTCGGTGTTCGGGTTGTTGCTGTAAACGAGTCTGGATTCGTTGGCGTTGCCGGGCATGCCGATGACAGCGTTCTCGTTAAGCTTGGCCGTGAATTCCACATAGATCGTGCCGCCCTCGGGAACAGGATCGCCCTGGGAATCCAGCGTGTTCTTCAGGTTGGTGAAGGTCACGTTAAAGGTATGATCATCCGTCATGTTCAGTTCATACTGGTTGCGGTTGATCAGCACGTTGCCGTTGTAAACACGGATGCTGTCCCTGTTCAGTGTGAGACCCGCTTCCATCTGGTCTTCAAAGCAGAAGTAGTAGGCAGGCTCAAACTTCCGGTATTCCTTGCTGACCACACCCGTCAGACGGAAGGGAACGTCATCGCCGATTCTCTCGCCGTTCGGGCCGATCGCATTGTCATAATCCGCCGCGCCCTGCCAGTCAGAGACATAACCGGTGGAATCATTGGTTTCGATGATCTCTTTCTTGTGCTCAACCTGGTTGTCCTTCTTTTTGACTTCGATGTTCTCATCCAGAACCGTCGCCGTCATCAGGGAGGAGATTTCATCATACTCATCCAGTGCTAATGTCTCTTCGAAGAGCCAGAAGCCCTTTTCCAGTCCCACGAAAACCTGGTCTTCGCCGACAGCGGTGCTCGTCGCGTCCTTGGTAAGACCCGCGGTAACGATCGCCGCTTTCAGATCCTTTGCGAACTGTGCCGCATCGGCGGTTTCAATGTAAGCAAGGATCTCCGCTTCCGTCGTTTTGCCCGTGACGGTTTTCAGCACGTCTTCGTATTTCGGGTTGATCTGATAGATGACCTTTGTCGGATCGGAAGGATCATAGTCCTTGACATCCAGCACCTTGAAGCCGACAAATTCCTGACCCTTGCCCAGCATTTTGACATCCGCCGCAAAGGCCGGCAATGCCATCGTCAGCACCATGATGCTGACAAGAAGCATACTGAGGATTCTCTTTACGTTCTTCATTTCTTTACTCCTTTCAAAACTTTTCTCTCTGTGTGGAAATATACTGTTAGTTACTTCCTGTTCCCGGCATGTGCGCTTCAGTTATTTTGACGCCCCCCTTTTCCCCTTATTGCACATGTACTGCCAGGTGATATACATCAGGAGTGTCGCAATCATGATGGACATGCCTCCTGTCATGTATCCCGTTGTTCCCTCGCCGCCGGCTTCCGGCAAGGTGTATGTGGTTCTTTGGTTAGAGATCCGCAGCAGTAAGCGCAGCGGTCTCTGGTTCAGATCGACCACCCAGGAACCCGCCGGATAATCCGGTGATTTCACAATCCGGATCCAGTTATCGCCGTCGTAAATCTCCACGCGGAAGATCACGGGATCCGGATGATCCCTCTCCACGTAGCCTTCCGGCCACTTCGTCTCAAGCAGCGCATAATCCACATACTGTGTGAGATCCGGAATCTTTATCCTGCCGTCCTTGCCCGTTTCATAGGTGCCGAGCGGTGTCTTCATGTCATTCGCCCTGTACAGGGTAAATTCCGCACCGGGCAGGAGTTTTGTCGTATCATCCGCATCGAACTTTTCGAGTTCGATCTCCACCGGCTTTCTGCGGTTTGTCAGCGTGACCTCAAAGCGTTTCTCCTCCGCGTTGTATTCCACGGGTACATTGGTCTGGTTGATGGCCGTGCCTGTCACCGTATCCCAGAGATCATAGTTGTTATTCTCCGGGTTTCTGGTCACTTCCTTGATGAAGTATTTCAGTCCCGGGAAGTTGACCACATCGGGCCAGGCGTACTCCCAGCCGTCTGCCTGTGTCAGGGATACACGCACTTCACCGTGCACATATTCTTTCAGTTTGTCCGCGGGGACATCCACCCCGAAGAGCTTTGCCGACAGTTCCACGATCACTTCCTCCGGGAAGACCGCCGTCCATTCCCTGCCGTCCGCGTCAATCCACTGTTTGATGACACGCAGGGAACCCTCCGTGATGTTTTTGACCGTGGCAAGCGGTTCCTCCGCCGTCATATCCGGCTGGGCGTAAAGGCGGCCCTGTCGGTCTCTGAACATGGCGGGACCGTATTCAATCGCGAAGTCCGCGCTGACCTCATTGCCCTTCGCGTCATAGACCTCGATTTCCTGGACGATGTACTGGATGGGCGTAACGCCGTCCTCCTCATATCTCGGCAGGTTCTCAAACGTGACCGACCAGTGATTGTTCTTCGTCAGCGTGGCGGTAACGATCTCACCGTCGCTTTCATTCGTACCCGGCCTGGCACTGTAGGTACCGCTCAGAACAAGGCCGTTTACGGTATCCTCCGACACGTTCTTCAGGTCCTTGCTGCGGACAGCGGTTTTGGTGGGTGCGGCGTTCGTGAAATAATTGACGCGGAAGAGCTGCACCACCGCCTTCATATCCTGTTTCAGGTCATCCGGCACGCCTTCCCAGTACTTGATGACTTTAAGCTTTGTCACGTTATTTGTGTTGATGACCGTGGCGACGGGCTGCGGCAAAGACATATCAGGCTGGTCCACGGAGACCGTAAAGTCACCCGGCTTTGGCTGACCGTTTTCCATGTAGTAGGTCGTGCCGTCCGCATTGACATAGTAGCGGCGGAGCGTGTTGTTCACGCGTACCTCAAAGTATTCCTCACGGAACACGTAGCGGATGGGCGTCACGCCGTCCGCTTCAAACTGCGGCAGTCCCTCCACACGGAGCGTCCATTCGTTGGCATCGGACAACGTCTCAATGACCGCATCATAGCCTGCCAGCGGTTCAAACGCAAAGGCCTCACCCGTCAGCACCTTGCCGTTCTTCCGCGGACCCTTGACATAAACCTGTTTTCTCTGCGTATCATTCGCGTTGGTGCGGTACAGGGACACGCGGGAATTGACCTTCACATAGCCTTCCGGCAGCTTGTCCCAGCGCTTGCTGACGTTGATGCCGGTCTTTTCCTCCTCTTCCTTTTCGTTGACGAAGGTAAACACGAAGGTGGTGCCCTCCATATCCGAAGCGCTTTCGACGAGATGCCAGCCCTCCGGCACCTTTGTCTCCCTTGCGTCATAACGGTAGTAATTGCCGTCTTTGTCCTTTAAGGGCAGACCCTTGGCTGTCCAGGTGTAGTTGTTTGCCGGATTCAGCTTCACCACCTGCCACTCTTCACGCGTAGTACCGCCCGGCACATAACGGTAGATCGTGACCTCGATCTCCGCATCCGGCGTGATCGCATTGCCGTTTTCGTCCACGAATTGTTTGATCACCTTGATGCCGCGCGTGCCCTCGGAGGACCATTCGATCTTTACGGTCTTTTTGCCGCAGACCGCAGCGATCAGATCCTGCGCGGGATTACTATCAATGTCGATAATGGTTGCCTTGTTGCGGAAATACAGGACACGGCAGGCACCCGGATCGTTCACAAAGCCGTTAAAGCGCACCGTAAAGCGGTCATCCGGATTGATGTTTTCGAGCGTTGCCGTGAAGGTGCCCTTCGCCCGGTCGATCTGTACGTCCGTGCTGTCACCGGAAGCGCTCACAAACTGCCCGGTGATCGCGCCTTCCGGGAGGTTGTCCGTGTTGAATTTGCCACTGATCGTGACATTGTTGCCGTCAAAGCTTAAGAGCGGCTCACCGTCCAACTCGACGGACGCGCTGCCCGTGCTGCCCGCGGGAGGCTGATATCTCACCAGCGCCGCCGCAATGTTGTTGACCTTGGAGGTGCCGGCGCGGAACTTGTAATAATTGTAATAATCGTTTGCCGCGGAACCGTCATAGGTCACTCTCCACATCGCGATCTGCACCGCGAGAACCGCCTCTCTCTCACTGATCGATGTATAATCGCTTCTGAGACCGCCGCGTGCCTGCAACTCTGTCAGCATCTCCTCCGTGGAAACATAGGGGAAGGAGACCGAAAGGATGCGCTTCAGATTGGAGGCGGCACCGGCATTCCATTTGCCTTCCCCCGTGATGCTGCCGTAAATGGATTCTGCGGCATCGACGGAGATCAGATCGTACTGTGTCGCCTTACTGAAATCCTTTCCCGATCCGGTGGTCACGCCGCCGATCGGCGGATCCTTGAACGGGCTGATGCAGTACGCATCCATATAGTTGGGCACACCCTCATAGGGCTGGCCCGGGTCGAAATCGACATTCAAGGGACCGCTGTTTTCAAAGGGATAATCCTCCAGTGTCCCCCCGTGATCCGCGACGACAAACAGATGCGGCGTGTGCGATCCGTGATCCGACAGCAGTGCGCCAAGTCCTGCGGAAAAATCATAGGTCACGTTGACATCCAGATCCGATGCACGCAGACGCCATGTGCCCTCCGGGATGGAGCTGCCGCGTTTCACGCGGATATAGTTTTTGATCGTCTGCGTGACCAGAACCTGATTGCTGCCGCTGCGCATGGTATAGGCCTTTGCCCAGACATCAATGCTCTTGTTCAGATCACTGTCTTCGACCCGCGCATAAGCCGTCGTGGTGATCCGACCGGAGGATTCGTTGTAGCCGCTGACAACATCGAGATAGGTCACCGTCAGCACCGCACGCTTTTGTCTTTCCATGTCAAATCCGGAAATGTAAACCTCCTCCGTCTCCAACTGGATTCGGATAATATTGCCGCGCTCATCCATCGTGGTCGTGTCAAGATCTCTGCAGGCCAGCGACTCATGGAGGACGATCCTGTAATAATCGCCCTTGCCGATGTACTGCGTGGCGCTCTTCCATTCCCAGGCGATCTCCACGGGGAAGGGATCCTCACGCGAGACCTCCACCGGAGAATAGGCCGTACCGGTCTGACCGTTGATCAGGAAACGGGTGAGCTTTACGCCACTCAGCTCCGTCGGCTGTCTGTTTGTGATATTGATGATATAGCCGTGCTGTGCCTTCTGGCCGTTGATCGTGATCTGCGGGCGGAAGGGGGACTGTGCCGTCACGCGCACGCCTTCAAAGCGGAGCTCTCCCCAGGGAACTCCATTGGTCGTGTAAGCGGGGAGGAGCTTGCGCGCGGTGATCAATCTGACCGCCGGCTCCAGATAGGTGATCCTCAGGGTCTTGCCGCTGACATTGAATGTGGCGATCTCCGTGCCCGCGGGATAGGTGATGCTGCCGACAGATGCCGCACGGTCCAGCTTGAAATTGCCGTTGCCGGAAGGGAACTCCAGTCCGTCCGGAAGGGTGATCTCGACATAATCTCCCGCGTTGGTCACCTCATAGGTGTTGCGGATGTTCCAGCCCAGCTCCACCGCGACCATGTCATTGTATTTCGCCTCCGACACCGGGTTGTCCTGTGCATCCAGCACGCGCAGGAAGGTCGGGTAGGCGCTCGTGATATTGCCCGCCACGCCCGTCGGCGCCGTCTTCACCGTGATGTAGGGCGAGAAGGAATCCGTCGTGAACTCCGCCGTGTAGCCGTTGGTCTCAGCCTGCATCAGTTCGACTTCGTTGTCTTTGTTGATGTGCAGAATCTCCGCGACGTCGTCCGGTGTCTCTTTTCCGGTTGTGGAAATGGAAACGTCCACGGCAGCGCCCGCAAGCGGCTCGACCTGCTGGCCGTATTCGTTGAGGAAATAAATATCAAAGACGGCAAATTCCTCCGCCGTGAATGTCTCATGTTCTGCGGCAGCCTCATGCACCAGCGCGGCGATCTCTTCGTATTCTTCACCGTCTTCTTCCGTGATCTGTCTGGCATCGAGGGTCACGGTCTCCTCAAAGGCATCGCTCATAAAGGAGACAACGATGCGCGTCTCGCCGACGGTTGTTTCCAATGTGACCGGGACAATCTCCCGCACCTCGCCGAGGACTTCTTCTTCCTCTTCGGGAAGCAGTTCCTCTTCCGGGAGCTCCGTTTCCGGAACGGGGACTTCCTCTGCGGGAAGCGTGATTTCCGGCTCGACAAGCGGAGGAATCACTTCTTCCGCAGGCGTCACGGGCTGTTCCGCGGGCACGGTCTCCTCCGCAGGCACCTCCGGCTGTTCCGCAGGGGCGGTTTCTTCCGCAGGCTGTTCCACAGGAGTCTCCGGCTGTTCCGCGGGGGCTTCCGGCTGCTCTGCGGGGGGCTCCGTGCCGTCCGCCGGTGTGCCCGTTTCATCCGGAATGAAATCCGAACGGATCATGGCCTTCGCAATGTCCGTACTCGCGCTGTTTCTGAGCGCCGCATCCACGGTCTGCTTCAGATGCGCCTCATAAGCATTCCTTTCCGTCACCGCCACGGCGGCATCCCGCATGGCATAAATTGTATTGAACAGCACAATGGCGGAAAGGATGATCGTCATGACCTTCCATTTCCGCTTGCGCCTGTAAGCGTTCAGCAGCTCTGCAATGCGCTTCTCTGTGTTCTTTTGCATACCGGTGTTAACTCCCCTGTTAAAAATATTTATTTCCCCAGCGGCCAGATACGGAACAGAACCTTTCCGACCACCTGGTCCGCTTCGATCGCGCCGACCTCCATGGATCTGGAATCAATGGAGTCTTTGCGATTGTCTCCCAACACAAAATACCGTTTGTCCGGAACCTGATAGGGATATACGATGTCCGTGTAATCCCCCCTGTGCTTTTCGCTGAGATACGGTTCCTCCAGCACCACGCCGTTGACGAAAACATTTCCGTCGTCATCAATATTGATCATATCTCCGGCGCTGCCGACCACGCGCTTCAATAAAATACTGTGGCCGTAATAAAACGCGATGATGTCACCCGGTTCGAAGGAGGTCGTCCTGACCGCCACCACGAGGTCTCCCTCGTCTAAGTTCGGGGACATCGAGTCCCCCCTGACACGCAGTACCGAAATGAAGAATACTGCGATGAGTACCGCTGCCGCCGCGACGACGATCAATATGGAAACGGTGTTGCGCAGCGTTTTGTTGTAGCGTTTCCTTTGCCGCTCACGGTTCAGCTCTTCCTTCAGCTGTGCCGCGGTGGGGCGCGACGCCTCTTCCGCTGCGGGAGCGGCCGCTGTTTCCTCTGCGACGGCGGAGGGCGCTTCCTGCTCCTCCATGCGCGTGTCTTCGGTTTCCATCACGCGCCTCCCTGCAGCCGCTTCAGCATGTCAATCGCGGTGAGCGGCTTATCCTGTGGCGCGGCGGGCGTTTCCGCCTGCGGCATTCCGTCCTCCGGCGTCTGCGCCGTCTCTGTAAGCCACTGCGGTGCCGCGGTGTCTTCAAGCCCTTCGATGCGGAAGTTGTCTTCCTGCGGTGCGATCTGCTCCGGATATACCGCCGCTGCAGCGGGTTGTGCTGCTGCGGACCTCACGCCTGCCCGTGTCTGCGGTGCTCTGCGCGGCTTCGCCGCGATGTACGCTTCCGGCTCTGCGGCGTCTTCCGGTTCCGCTTCCGTCTCATATGCTTCCGGCTCTGCGCTGTCTTCGGCTTCCGGTTCCGCCGCGACGTACGTTTCCGCTTCCGCGATGTCTTCCGCTTCCGCAGTGTCTTCGGTTTCCGGCTCCGCCGCGATCTCCGGTTCCCCGGCGATCTCCGCTTCCGGAACATCCGCGTGCATTTCTGCTGCGGGCGTCTCTTCCGGCTCCGCCGCAAGCGGCGCGGGTTCTGTCACACGCACCTCCGTCAGGCGTTTTTCCGTGACCTCCGTCGCGTTGGTTCCTTCGAAAAGTGCGTCCGTCTCAAAAGCGTCTTCGGCGGACTGTTGCGGCGACTGCTCCAGCGCGATCTCTTCGATCACCTGCTGCATCTCCGGCGCTGCCGCGGTGAAAGGTTCATACGCGGCCCTGCGTGCGGCCTGTGTCTCCGCGTCACGGATGATCTGCTCCGCGCGGACTCTCGCGTCTTCCATGATCTGGTCCGCGATGCCCTGCGCCTTGCTTAAGAAGCCGGTGGCGGTGCTCTCCACGGTACGGAACACATCCTCCACACTGTCCCTGACTTCCTGACTGTCCTGTATCTGCGCGCGTTCCGCAAGTTCCTGTTGTCCCTGCAGTTGAGCCCGCAACATCTCGTTTTCTTCCGTGACTTCAACCAGCAGCTTGAGCAACTCCACGCGGCTGAGTTTGCGTAATTCTTTCTCGGTCATAGTTGTATTATACCGAATGACCTATCATAAAACCGATCATAAAAAGGACTATTTTTTTGGAGTTTCCGGACGGCTTTCCGGCATGGACATTCCCCTGTCCCCTCACAATTCTTCCCTCTACAGAAAAATGATTATATCACGGAAAAATCATGAATTGAAGCGGTTTTCAGAAAGTATCATTGTGGACAATGAAAAAAAAAAGAGTTTGAGATTTATGAAAAAAATAATCATCTGATGCGCTTTGTGGGGCAAAAATTTTTGCTTTGTCTGATATATCCGGTGATTGTTTTTTGGGTGCTCCGACGCATGTGTGTATCATCTTTTTTGACGTGCACAAAAGCAAACGCCGGGGGCGTTGCCTCCGGCGTTTGCTTTGCTAAGACGAATGGTAAGTCGAAATTTGCGTTACTGCTCCTCTTCCTTCTTCTTTCCGTCGGAGAGAGCGAACAGGACACAGGCCGAAGCCGCGAACAGCAGGTACATCATGTGCTGCATCGGGTCGAACTCATCGCCCGTCTTGCCGCGGCGTGCGCCCAGAACCTCCGGCGTATCCGTCGTGCGGACGCGTGTCGCGCCGAGAACCTCAGGCTCTTCCGGCGGATTCGCGGGCGGATCCTCCGGCGGCACAGGCGGCGTGTTGTAGGTATTCGTCACGGTGTAGGCGTAGGTGCCGTTCGCCGTGATCGTGGTCGTGTAATTCGCGACCGTGTCCTCCGTCACCGTGTAGGTGATCGCCTGGCCGTTCTCGTTGATGTGCAGGTCACGGAAGCTGCCGCTCCAGCCGTTCGCCGCGTTGAGCGTCAGGGTCTGTCCCGTCGCTCTGCCGTTTGCCTGCAGGCGGATCGTGATGGAGGCGGGTCTCGCGACACCGGCATCTCCTGCCCAGACCTTCACCACGCTGACATCTGTTCTGCCCGGCGTGTGCGTGTTGGTGATCGTCGCACCGTTCACGGAACCGAGGGTGTCTTCGGTGGTCGTCACAGCGGTCGTATAATTCGCCACCGCGTCCTCCGTCACCGTGTAGGTGATCTTCTCACCGGTGATGCGATATCTCGGCAGATCGGTGAAGGTACCCTTCCAGCTGTTCGCCTGCGCCAGCGTCAGCGTCCTTGCCGTAAAGCCGGGAGCGTCGGATGTGACGCGCACCGTGATGCTCTGCGGACGGACATTGTCTCTATTGTTATCATCCTCCCAGATCTTCTCGACCGGAATGCTGATCATCTCAGGATCCAGTCTGACAATGACATCTTCCGTCGTGTCCACAAAGACCTTGCCGTCGAAGGCGTAGCGGTAGGAAGCCTTGTTCGGGATCTCCACCGTATCCGTGTTGTTCACGCGGTAACCGGAGAGGTCCGCACCTTCCCTGATCTTCGCCGTAAAGCTGATCTGCACCTTCGCATTCTTCTGTGCGAGGAGCGCCGCATCCGTGATGTTCACCGTGAGCGTCTGACCCTGCACGCTTGCCGCGCCGGTCACTTCCTGACCGTCCACCGTGACCTTCACACTGCCGTTCACGATATCAAGTACCGGTTCCACCACGTCGGTGACCACAAAGCTCGTCACACCGTCATGCAGCGGGATGGAGGTGTTGATCGTGTAAGGAATCTCTTCCCTGCGGTTTTCGATCGTTGCCTGCGGCGCACCCTTCACTTCCTTTTCGATTTCCGGCGGCGGCGTCACCGTGACAATATCGGATTTCTCCTTCGGGTTGTCGTTCGGTGTCCTAAACTCCTGCGTCGCCTCATTCGGTACCGCATAGTTGACTGTTACGTATTCACTCAGGTCGGCGCCCTTCTTAAACTGTGCGCTGAAGCTGATCTGCACCGGCTGTCCCTGGTACTCTCTTGCCACATACTGTCCGTCGAGGCGCAGGGTCAGGGTCTGTCCGGAAATGCGCACCAGGTTCGTCACGTTCTGTCCGCCGAGCGTCGCGTTCACGCTGCCGTCCACAAACTGCAGGACATCTTCGATCGTATCCGTGAGGACGAAGTATTCAAGGCCCGTTCTCTCCGGCATGCGGCTCGTGATCGTGTACGGGATCGCCTGATCCGGTCTCACGAGGTCGAGGTGCGTTCCGCCGTTCACCGTCTTCTCCGGCTTCGGATCGGGCGGGGTGATGTACACCGTGTTGGACTCTTTGCTTGCATCCGCCTGCGTCTGTGCGGAAGCGGGAGACAGTCTGCGCGGTCTGTTGTTGTTTCCGTTCAGGTAGATGAAGTAACGTCCGATGTTCGGGACTTCCACCTTGCCGGAGGCCGTTGCGGCATCTCCCCGCTCATATTTCGCGGAGATGTGGTCTGCCAGCTGCGCGTTGTCACGGATGCGTGCGTCAAATTCCACCGTGACTGCCTTGCCCATATTGTCCCTGAGCAGCGCCTTGTCGCCGATGATGACCTGCAGCGTGTCTGTTCCTTCGGTCTTCACCGTCACCTGCGTCGTGACATCATTGCCGCCGATCTTCACGATCGCACCGCCGTTTGTACCCACGAACTGCAGCTCGGGCTCGATGATGTCCTCGATCACGAAGCGGTTCATGTCGTCGCGGATCGGGAGTTCCGTCGTCAGCGTGTAGTGCGCGTTCTCAAAGCGGTCACTCAGGATCTTGTGCTGCGGATCGGGACCGTCCACGATCTTTGTGATCTCCGGATCCTTCGGCGTGATGATGATTTCGTTGCTCGGTTCGGGTTTCGTCGCCGGCTTATCCGGGAACTCATAATGGTACGTCGCCTGGTTCGGAATCTCTGCCGGACCGTTCTTTGTGTACTGTGTCATGTCGATGCCGGACAGATCTTCTTTGATCTTTGCCTTGAAGGAGACCTGCACCTTCTGTCCGATATTGTTGTTCAGTGCGTCTCCCGTGAAGGTGACGGTGAGCGTGTCGTTGTCCGTGCTGAACGTGGCACCTTCCGGTGTAACCTTCACTTCCGGATCATCCGCGAAGGTCAGCGCGTCCGCGAGCTGATCCGTGATCACAAAGCTCTCGAGATCATTGCGGATCGGCAGTTCCGTGTTGATCGTGTAAACGATCTCCTCATAGCGGCCGACGAGCTGCGGGTCTTTCTGTCCGTTGGCCTCTTTTTCAATCTCCGGCTCCGGCGGGGTCACGGTGACTTCATTGGACTCCTTCGGATCATTATTGTTGATGATATACTTCGCCGTGTTCGGGATCTTCGCGGTGCCGGTCGGATTGCCTTCGGCGTCCACGAGGAATCCCTTCAGGTCGTCCACAGTCGCATCATCTTTGATCTTTGCGTCGAAGCGGATGACGACGGGCGCGTTCTTGTACTCGTCCTTGCCCAGGTATCTTTCGGGAACGGTCACTCTCAGCAACTGGCCGTTCGTATTGGCCGCACTGTTTTCCTGTTTGCCATCGACCGTAACAATGACCCTGCCGTCAAAGGTGAGGACACTTGCGAGCGTATCCTCGATGACGAAGCTGGTCACGCCGTCCTTTTCCGGGATCGCGGTGACGATCTCATAGGTAAAGGGATCGTCTCTGTTCGTCAGATCCTTGTGCAGGCCGCCGTCCACAGTTTTCTCGATCGTGCTCTCGGGCGGGGTCACCCTCGTTTCTTCCGACCACTCATCCGGCAGGTCGCGCGTCGGGATGCTGATGTTGTACTTCGCAAAGTTCCTGATGATGACGGTTTCGCCCTCGATATACTTCGCGAGGTTCACGCCCGGGCGCACGGTGGCGTTAAAGCGGACAACGATGTCCTTGCCCTGGTACGCCGCTTTGATCACGTCGATCGTCTCGCCGTTCACCGTCTTCTGCTCCGTAAAGCCATTGTCCTTGTCAAAGGTGACGGTGATCACCTGCGACTTGCCTTCCTCGGGCACAGGTACGTTTGCCGTTGCCTGACCGACTTCCTCGCCGCCAAGGAGGACAGAGACCGTCTCGCCATCCTTGACCTGCAGCACCGGCTCTAATGCGTCGGTAACGACAAACTTCGTCATGTTGCTGCGTACCGGCATCTTCGTCGTGATGACGTAGGGGATGCTCGCGTAGCGCTCCGGCAGCGTCAGATTGTCCTCCAGCGAGCCGTCCGGCTGCTCGATCATCTTGTCGATCTCCGGATCGGGCGGGGTGACGGTAACCGGATCACTCGGTTCGGGATCTTCCGGTACGTCATTGATGTAGCTTGTGTAGGATGCCTCGTTCGGGACGAGCGGGCCGTCCTCGCCTGCTTCATACTTGCTGAAGTCGACCGCAGGATCCTCGTTGAGTTTTGCCCTGAAGGTGATCGTCACCGGCTTACCCATGTACTGCGTCATGTCGCCTTCGTAGGTGACCGTGAGGATGCCGTTTTCTTCATCGACATTCACATCCGCGCCGGGCAGGGACACATCCACATTGGTGTCCGCAAAGACCACCACAGGCAGACCGTTTGCGTCTTTTTCCAGTTCGTCCGTGATGACGAACTTCGTCAGACCCTTCTTCTCCGCTACCGTGGTTTCAATCGTGTACGTGAAGGGAGCCGTTCTGTCATCCAAAGTCTTGTGTGTGCCGCCGTCGACCTTCTTGGTAATGTCATATTCCGGTGGTGTCAGCCTCACGATTTCGGACGGAATCTCCTTATAGCCGTTCGGCACATCGATGATCGCCGTGGCCTTGTTCGGGATGGTAAAGGAACCATCTTCCGTTCCCTCCGTTGTCACATACGCCGCCAACTGCTCCGGCGTGATCTCCGGACGGATCTTCGCGATAAAGTCCACCTGTACCGGCGTAACGCCCTGGTGCTCCTCCGTGAGGAAACGCTGCGGGATCGTGACGATTAGTTTCTGTCCCTCGAAACGGACCACTGTCACGTCATCATGTACCACTTCATTATTGTTCAGCGCATGGCCATCCACCTTGACGATCACACCGCCGTTGCCGTTCTTGTACTCCAGCACCGGGTTCAGCTCATCCTCAATGCGGAAACTGTCAAGTTCTGTCTCCAGACCGTCACGCACCGGGATCTTCGTGCTGATACTATAGTTGATGTCCGCGTTGCGGTTGGTCAGTTCGACCTCCTTCTTTCCGTTGACGGTCTTCACCGTTTCTTCGTCCGGCGTGCGTGTGTTGGTGATGACAAAACCCTCCACCGAAACGGTCTCGCCGTTTTCTTCGATATCAACCCTGCTTTCCCTGATCTCGGTCTTGTAATTGACGACACGTTCTTCCTTCACCGTGTAGCTGATCGCCCTGTCATTTTTTGCGGCGGGCAGGTTCTCAAAGACGCCCTTCCAGCCATTTGCTTCCGAAAGAACGAGCGCTTCAACCTTCGTCGTGCCGTCGGAATAGAACGCTTCGCCGCCATTTGCCAGCAGGTGAACCGTCACGGAATCCGGACGTTCCAACTCCAGACCTTCGTCCTCCCATTTCTTTTCGACCGCAACGCGGACCGGCTTGGGCTCATAGGTGTTGATGATCGTAACGCCCTTGGAAATATCATTCTCATCCACGCGCTTGTAGTCCACGGTGTAGAGCAGGATATTGCCCGTTTCCCGCACCTCGACCACATTGTAGATGATCTCTTCACCGTTCTCATAGGCCTGTACATCCTTGAACTCGTTGTACCATTTCGGGTCCGTGCTGTCCTTCAGTTCGATCGTGTCCACGATCTCATCAGGCTTGTCCTCTCTGACAAGGTTTACTCGGATGCTCTTCGGACGGCGACCGTCGGCGTTTTCGACACCGTTGGCATCCGCGTCATTCCACTCTTTCCAGACCGGGATGTCAAACTCCTTGACCTCACGGCTGTTTGTGATGACGACTTCCGCCGTGCCCTGTCCGTCGTATTTCACCGTGTAGCCCTTGTCGTTATCGATGATGCCGTCACCATCTTCATCTTCCTTCGGGACATCGACTTCCACTAAGGTATAGGTGATCTCCTGTCCGCCCCTGACGGTCGGAAGCCCCGTGAAGGTGTGCGTCCAGTTTTGATCCGCGTCCAGTGTCCACGAAATAGTCTTGAAGAGCTGCTCGCCGTCAGTGCCCACAGGGCTGTTGTTGCGCAGCTCCACCTTGATGCTTTTCGGGCGCAGACCTTCCTTGTTGTTCGTGTCTTCCCACTTCTTGGTGACCTTAACCGTCGTTTCGCCCGGTTTGTAGGTGTTGGTCACGACGGCTCCTG
>JAFSPF010000111.1 GCA_017443065.1 Lachnospiraceae bacterium | reverse complement strand
CAATGTTTAACATATCGCAGCTCTTTTCTTTATCTGTTTTGTCGCAAACTAACATCATAAAGAAAATCTGCGTATTCGGGAAGCGGGTTCTCCTGCTTCCCTTTTTTATACTCTTTTTGCCAATGATAATTTTACACTAAGATGACAGCGGTAAGGCGAAAAAAGCCCCCTCCTGTTCGACCAGCCCCTTCAGGGACAGCTCCACCAGCCTGCACATCAGCTCCTGCGGCGGGATCCGCCTGCCCCGTGACCGGAGGATTTCCTCCACATCCGCGACGGCGCGGGGTGTAATGTCCAGGGCGTCCATGATCTCACGCTCCTGTTGCGGCAGCGCAAAATGCGCATTTCCCCTGCCGTCTCTCTCCAAAGACCCTGTTTCGTTTTCTTCATCCTTCCTCTCCTTTCGGGATTTCACCTCTGTTCCGATACGAAAAAAGTTTTCAATGATATCCGCAGCGCTCGTCGCGATCATCGCGCCCTGCTTCAGCAGCTCGTTGCAGCCGTCACTCAGGCGGTCGGTCGCGCGTCCCGGCAGCGCATAGACATCCTTTCCCTGCTCCAGCGCCATATCCACCGTAATCAGGGTGCCGCTCTTCCTTCTTGCCTCGACCACCAGCACCGCATCCGCCAGCCCCGAAATGATGCGGTTGCGCGGCGGAAAGAGATGCCGCTGCGGCTGCGTCCCCGGCGGGTATTCCGAAAGAATGCCGCCCTCCGCGCAAAGACGGTCGTACAGCTCCCTGTTCTCCGGCGGATAGCAGACATCCGCGCCGCAGCCCAAGACCGCGCAGGAGGCTCCGCCCGCCATAAGCGCCGCCTTCTGCGCGATGCCGTCCACCCCGAGCGCCATGCCGCTGATCACCTGGATGCCGGCCTGTGCGAGCTCCGTGCCGAACTGTCTTGCCATATAGCGTCCGTATTCCGAACAGATCCTCGCGCCGACCACCGCAACGGAGGGCACGTCCTCCGAAGGCAGCCTTCCCCTCACATACAGCGCCTTTGGCGGATCCGGGATTTCCTTCAGCCTTGCGGGATAGGCCGGGGAGGTGAAGGGGACAAAGCTCAATCCCGTCCGGGCAAATTCCCGGTACCTTCTCTCCGCCTCTCCCTTCCCGCAAAGCGCCGAAAGCGCGCCGCACTGCTGCTTCGTCAGCACCTCCTCCCATGCGCTTTTTCCCGCGCGAAATACCGCATCCGCGCTGCCGAAGCGCTCCAGCAGCTTCCGCAGTGTTTTCCCGCCGATGCCCTCCGCCTGACAGAGCAGAAACATCTGCATCTCTTCCGTTCTGTTTGCTTCCTTCATTTATTCTCTCCCCCTTCTCCAGTATTTGCCGTCCGCAATCCGGTAGCAGCTCGCCTCCGTCAGATGGGCGGCCGTGATCCGTTCCTCCCCCGCAAGGTCCGCAATCGTCCTCGCCACCTTCAGCATCCGGTGATAGGCCCTTGCGCTCAGCTGCATCCGGTGAAAAATCTGCTCCGCCAGCGCCTGCTCCTTTTCTCCCAGTGCACAGTACTTTTTCAGCTGCCGCGGCCCCATCTCCGAATTAAACTTCAGCCGCGTCCCCCGGAAGCGTTTCTGCTGGATGTCCCTGGCCCGGATGATGCGCTTCCGGATGTCCGCGGAGCTTTCGTTGTCCGCCTGCTCCGCATGCAGGTCCTTCACGTCCACGCGCGGTGTTTCCACGCAGAGATCGATCCGGTCGAGGATCGGTCCCGACAGATGGGATAAGTAACGGTCGATCTCCCGGTCCGTGCAGCGGCAGCGTCCCCGGTCCGGGTAATAGCCGCAGGGACAGGGATTCAGCGCCCCCACCAGCATAAAGTCCGCGGGATAGGTATAGGTCCCGGAGCTCCTTGCGATATGAACCCTGCGGTCCTCTAAGGGCTGCCGCATGATGTCCAGCGTCGTATGCGAAAACTCCGCGATCTCATCCAGAAACAGCACGCCCCGGTGCGCCAGGGAGATCGCGCCGGGCATCGGGATGCGACCGCCGCCGGCGAGTGCCGTTTCCGTGATCGTATGATGCGGGGACACAAAGGGACGCCTTGTCATCAGGCCCGCCTCCGTATCCAGGAGTCCCGCCACGGAATAAATGGTTGAAACCTCCAGGGCCTCCTCCTTTGTCAGCGGGGGAAGCACCGTGGGGATGCGCTTGGCAATCATGCTCTTTCCGGCGCCCGGCGCACCGATCATCAGCAGATGATGAAAGCCCGCGGCCGCGATCTCCACGGCCCGCTTCACGGCGGACTGCCCGTTGATCTCCGAAAAGTCCGTCTCCTCCCGCTGCTCCTCCCGCGCAAACAGGGCATCGATGTCCGCCGTCACCGGCGCAAGAAACGCATCCCGCTCACTTTCCTCCGCCTGCAGATAAGCGATCACCTCCGCAAGCGACTGCACGGCAATGATCTTCATGCCGCCGATGACCGCCCCCTCCTTTGCGTTGTCCGCAGGCAGGATGCATCTGCGGTATCCCTCTTCCTTTGCCTGCCGGACGACGGGCAGGATGCCGTTCACACGCTTCACCTCCCCGTCCAGACCGAGCTCCCCGATCACCACGGTCTTCTCCATCGCGCTTTCTTCGATTTCCCCGTAGGCCGCAAGGATCCCCACGGCCACCGGGAGATCCACCCCGACCCCGCGCTTGCGGACATCCGCAGGGGAAAAGTTTACGGTGATGCGCTTCGGCGGCAGCTCAATCCCCGCGTTTTGCAATGCGACACGCACGCGCTCCGCGGCCTCCCTGACCTCCGTTGCCAGCAGGCCCACCATGTGACAGCCGGGCAATCCGTTCGACACATCCACCTCCACCTGCATCAGGTAGCTTTCCATGCCGCTCACGGCACCCGAAGTTACGGTACTGAACATATAAAACCTCCTTTGCTTTCCTTCCGTCCTCTGAACCCTTGCGCGAGTCGCGCATGAATGCTTCAGATTTTTAAGATAATATATTGATAACATATAGTTTATCTGATGTCAAGTATTATTTTAGTATTTATTTATATATTTTTCTTCTCGTTCATATCCCTTCGCATCCATGCAGAGTATTCTCAAATTTTTCGAAATTTCCTCTTTTGCATCTTAAAGATTCTGACGATATAAGGATATACACTTCTATGTCGCGTTTTGCTGCGGCACAGGCAGTGGGAGTCTATCATCCGATACGTAAGGAGGACGTATTCTTATGGAAAAACAGGGCAAGAAAAAAAGGACAAAGAGCTTCAAACGGCAGCTCGTGGCGTCGATCCTCGGGCTGATCGCCATCCCCCTGACGGCGGCCATCGTGATTTCATCCGTGGCCTCGGTCAGGAACGCACTCTCCTCCCAGGAGGAAATCCTGCTGGA
Source organism: Lachnospiraceae bacterium (assembly GCA_017443065.1). Taxonomy (GTDB): domain Bacteria; phylum Bacillota; class Clostridia; order Lachnospirales; family Lachnospiraceae; genus Butyrivibrio. Next base: position 14,667 of record JAFSPF010000111.1, on the reverse strand, counting down.
GCGCTCCCGCATCGTGCAGGAGCAGATCGAAGCCATCATCCATGAAAACTATCTTGTGCTGGAGGGCATGGCCAGAAACCAGACGCTGATCGATTTCCTGCAGGATCCGGAGCATACGGATTACGACGGCACACGCGCGGTCATGATGGCCTCCAACGACGCCTTTGCCGACGGCAACCCCATGCATCTTTCCATCCTCGGCGGTGACCAGCTCATCCGTACCGATGAAAACGAGTGTAAAAATATTGACAGCCGCGCCTATTTCCAGAAGGCCATGCAGGGCGAATCCAACATGTCGGAGGTTCTCGTCTCCCTTGCCACAGGTTCCCTCATCGACGTGATCATCGCACCGATCCGGGATGAAAGCGGTGCGGTCATCGGCGCGGTACAGAGAGACTACGGTCTCGGCGTGCTCGGTGAATTCGTAAATGAGGCCGCGACCGGCGACAGCCGTGTGGCCATCATCGAATCGAACGGCAAGCTGATGGCCCTCTCCGGACAGACCGTGGCCAGTGAGGAGGAGCGCACGGATTACAGCGAAACGCAGTTTTTCCAGGCGGCCTTACAGGCCGGGGAAAGCGGCGGCACCCTCGTGGAAACGGTGAACGGCAACCGGATGCTCTTTGCCTTCCGTCAGGACCCGACCACCGGCTGGGTCGTTGCCACCACCGCGGATTACAATGCGATGATGTCGAAGGCCCTGCGCGGCTCCATCATCATTATCATTGTCAGTATCATCATGCTGATCCTTGCCGGCGCCATCGGCTTCTATATTGCAAACAAATTCTCCAAGCCCATCCTTGCGGTCAGCAAGGTGGCGACCGCCGCTGCGGACGGTGACCTGAAGGAACAGGATCTTGATATCCACTCCAAAACGGAAATCGGTGCCATGTCCCGCGCCTTCAGCGATATGACGCAGAACTTCCGCGGGGTCATCCAGAAAACGAGGGATGCCTCCGATCATCTGAGCACGGAAAGCGAAGATCTGCAGCGAAGCGCTTCCCAGGCGAACGATGCTGCCGGCCATGTCTCCCGCGCGATCGACGAGATCTCCAGGGGCGCCATGTCCCAGGCGAGCAGCGTACAGGAAGCCGCGAACCACGCGGACAATATCGGCCATGACATTGATGATATCGCGAACAACTCGGAGCATCTCGACACCTCCTCCACGGAGATGAGCAAGGCCTGTGACGCGGCCATGAAGGCCCTGAACGAGCTGATCAAGCAGAGCGAGGAAGTGACAAACTCCGTCGCGGAGATCGGTGACACGATCAAATCCACGAATACCTCCTCCCAGCAGATCTCCGAGTTTACGGACGCGATCGCCTCCATTGCCTCGCAGACGAACCTCCTCTCCCTGAACGCTTCCATCGAGGCGGCGAGAGCGGGTGAAGCAGGCAAGGGCTTTGCGGTCGTCGCGCAGGAAATCTCCAAGCTGGCGGCACAGTCCTCACAGAGCGCGGAGCAGATCAAGTCCATCGTCGATCTGCTGCTGTCCAACTCGGAATCCTCCGTCAAGGTCATGGACCGCCTGAATGCGGATTTCGCGGCACAGTCCGAGATGCTCGAAGCCACCAAGCAGGACATGATCAGCCTCGAACAGAACGCGGGCAACGTCTCGGAAAGCGCGGCCCAGATCACGGAGAAGGTCGAATCCCTGGCGCTGGCCAAGGACGGACTGGTGAGCATCATCAACGATCTCTCCGCGATCTCCGAAGAGAACGCGGCCTCCGCGCAGGAGACGAACGCCTCCATGCAGGAGCTGAACGAGACCTTCAACAGGATCAACGCGGCCTCCGAAAAGCTGCAGGAGCTGGCCGGCGGACTTTCGGAAACAATCAGCTATTATTCGGAATGATCGCCTGAAACAGGCGGTTTGAGGATAAGAAGAGGACCGTACCTCACCGGCACGGTCCTCTTCTCTTTGTATGGATACACAATCTCTCAGGCTCTTGTCTCATGCCACTGCCGCCATCTGTTCCTCCACCATCTCTTCCATGGCTTCCTCATGTTTTAAGGCATTGTTCAGGAGTTGCTGCTCTTCGGCACGCTCCGCAATCGCCTCCTCGTACAGCGCTTCGTTCATTGCTTCCCTCTCCTCCATGCGTTCCTCAAAGAGCTTTTCCAGCTGTTCCTTCCGTAACTGCTTCCGCGCATAGTATTTTTCCGTCAGCGCCTTTCTGCGCGCCGCCTCCGCCACGCGCTTATCGTACTGCTCCTTCCGGCGCGCCGCTTCCTCCGCCCTCGTATCCTTATTGCTCTCCGTCCGCTTCTCCTCTTCCTTTCCGCTTTCCCCCTGCTTCGTCTGCACCGCTTCCTCCTGCTGTCCGGTGCCCGTTCCCGCCGTTTCGATCACCAGCGCGCCCCCTTTGCCGTCCGCAAGGCTGACATCATAGATTTTTCCCTGCAGCGCGGGGTCAACCCCCTCCGTCCCGGGAAGCGCCTGCACCTGTCCGTTCTGCAGCGCCATATCCAGATGCTGCACGGTACCCGCGCCGCCGCTCTCCCGAAGGAACATGCCGGTCGCGCGGATCATGCCGTTCATTTTCATCTGCTCCCCGTAGAGGGAAAAATCCGTCTGCTCATGTCCCAGGAAAATCGCGCCGACATCCGCCGTCTTTAAATCGACCAACTCCTCTTCTCCCTCCCCGTTTTTATACCAGACCTTCAGTTTTGCATACACCTCATCGTTCTCATCGATCCAGCCGTTGCCGTCCGAATCAAACTCCCGCAGATCCTCAAAGCCGTTGCCGCTCTTGACGCCGAAGAGCTCCGAGCCGTCGTTGATCACACCGTCCTCATTCCGGTCGAGCGCCAGGAAGCCGCTGCCCTTATTGAGATACGAAATGTCATCCTCCTCCCCGTCCCCGTCCAGGTCAAAGCGGAAGGTCTGGTCCGAAAGGTTTGCGCAGGCATTGTCCACATTGATCACCAGGGGATCACACAGGACATTGGAAAGCATGGGAATGCGGATCTGCGAATAATCCAGAAAGGCGCGGGACATTTCGAGGCGCAGGTCAAAATCAATCACGCGTCCGTCCTCCGTTTTGGCAAAGCCCTGCGAAAAGAAGCTGGTCCGCTCCTCTTCCCCGTAATTTAACTGTGTATAGGTCATGCCGGAGCGGTCAAACTGCATGGCAGGCATTCCAAAGCCCATGCCGCCAAAGCCCGTGAAGGAGCCGAAGCCGCCGAAGGGAGCGCTCAGTCCGCCGAACATTCCCGCGGACATCATCCGCCGGAGGATTTCCTGCAGCAACGATTCCCGGATCCCGAGGAGCGCGTTGCCGTTTGCGCCTGCGTCGGTGGTTTCACCCGCTTCTTCCGTTTCCGCGGTGACCGGCGACTCCTTCGTTTCATCCGTCCCCGTCGCCTCCTCCGGCCGGTTTGCAACCGTACTTCCGTATAAGGCCGGCTGTATGACAGCGCCTCCCGTCCTTCTTGCGCCGAGGACCTCTCCTTCCGTATCCCCCGCGCTTTCCCTGCGTCCCGCCGCATACCGTGTCAGTCCCGCGTGAAAGGCGCTGTTCATCACACCGCCCGCCGCCTGCTGCACAAAGCGTCTGCCCGCTCCCATCATCATCTGACTGTCCGCAATCCTCATACCGTCCGTCCTTTCTTTTTGGGCGCAACAAAAGAAGGCATCGTCACACGGATGCGGTACAGTGAATCCGTCCGTGGATCAATGCCTTCCTTAGTCGCAGTTTCTGTCACTTATGGTATCGGATGACGAAAGATGCTTCTGAAGGAAATTGTCATGAATGGACAGGGCGCTGTTTTATTATGCAAACAGGTCCCTGTACCAGGTCAGGGCATCCAGGTAGCAGTGATAAATATCGTCCATGTCCGTATTGTCCACCACGAGGATGCGGAAGACCTCCGTCCATGCGGCATTTTCATACTGCTGCATAAAGTACAGCAGGGGATACAGCACGCCCTTTTTGTACAGCAGGGCGTCGCGGATGTGATCGGAGACCTGCACCATGCCGAGCGCCTCCTCCATCGGCTTGTCCAGCATGATGTCGATCGCGGAAAAGAGCCCCATCAGGAAGAGCTCCTGCGACAGCTGCGCGATATCGAAATACGGCGCCATGTTCTCCGCGAATTTGGCGCGGATCAGGGAAAGCCTCGTGATCTCGTTCGGGCGGTCGGCACAGAGCTCCTTCGTGACGGCCGTGTTGATCCAGCGCTTCAGCTCCTTCTGGCCCAGCATCGCCACGGCGTGCTGCACGGAGGAAATCTGCGCGTTCGGCGTCAGGCGGTTCGCAATCTCCAGCACGGAAAGGATCAGCGCCGTATCCCGACCGATCACCTCCGCGGCGTCCGTCAAGTCAAAATCCGGTTCGTTCACGATGTTCAGCAGATGAATGTAGTTGACCTTTAAGGGGGCCACCACCGTCTCCGATTTGTCCACGGGGACACGGAAAAACTTTCCTTCGTACAGCGAGTAGCCGCCGCTTTTCGTCAGTTCGTCATAATCCTCCTGGGAGTTCACGCTGACCGCGCAGAGCTTGATCTTCGGATAGACCTTGCTGAAATAAATCTTGGCCTTGTCAATGACGATCTTGGAATGATTCAGCAGGATATAATCCATGAGGGAAAGAATCTGCCGGTAAGGCTCGAACTGCTTAATCTGCAGCTTCTGTATGGCCAGCTTATAGCCGAGCTCCTTCAGCTCGGTGAGGCGTTTCACGTAAATGTCCGTCGCCTCCACGCTGTCATCCACGAGGAGCACCAGACGCTCATGCGGCGCATGGCACTGCTCGTCCAGGTCCGTGAAGATGGAGATGTTGGAAAGCTCGACAAAGATTTCCGCGTCGGCGGAAAGGGATTCGATGCCCAGGGCGTCCACGATATCAAAGCCCGCCACATACTGTGCGCCGTCGAGCGCGCCCAGGCCGATCAGTCCGGAATCAATGAAGAAGTTTTTCCGCTGCGCAAGAATGGTGTAGGCCTTCACACGCATCTCGTTATCGAACAGGGGAACCAGTGTTGCAATCATGGCAGAGCCTCCGATCTGCGCATTGCGCATCCTACCGTAACTGACCAACTCCTATTATATCATGTTTTACCGCCGTTTTCACCGCCCGCCGCCTGCGCCATGGCTTCCTCCAGGGTCTTGACCGCCTTCTTCACGGCGACGTCCTTTGCAACCTTCTGGATCTCCGCCTGTTTGATGCTTTCCACGGCGTTCTCCGGCGTCACCTTCTGCGGCTGCTGCACCTGATGGCGCTGCTCCATCAGCTTCTCCGTCTGCTTGCGCTGCGCGAGCGGGCTTAACTGCTGCACCCTGACGGGCCGCTCCGCATAGGAGCGTTCCTTTGCATTCTCCTCCGGCGAACTCCCGTCCGCAAAGGTCTTGCCCGCCACATGGAGCAGGGCCTGCGTGGCGGACATCGTCACCGGCTGTCCGGCAGCCAGCTCCTCATCCCGCATCTGGGCGATCGTCTCCTCCACGATCTGCGCCACCTTCGCGTCCGCGGAGTAGCTCTGCACCATGGCCGTCGCCTTCTTGGCCGCCTTGTGTCTGGACTTCATTTCATACATCGTCATGTCGGCTTCAAGGTAGGTCGTGTGCGCATCCTTCTCCCCCGGCGTAAAGAAGGCATAGCCGTAGGAACAGTGATGGGTCACGTTCTTCTCACGCTTGTCCCAGGCCTTCAGACGCGCCTCCAGCTTCTCCAGGCACTTCTTCACCTCATCCTCCGTGACACTCTCCATGATGACGCAGAACTCGTCACCGCCGATGCGGGAGAGGAAATACTTTTTGCCGAAGGCCTCCTCCAGCACGCGCGCAAAGCCGGAAATCAGCTTGTCTCCCGCCGCGTGTCCCTTGGTATCGTTGATGCCCTTTAAGCCGTCCAGGTCCATGGAGATGATGCACCAGCCGTGATCCGAGGCATCCACCTCCCCGATCTTTTCGTCCCATGCGGTGCGGTTGTTCAGGCCGGTGAGCGCGTCCTCATAGGCCACCTTATACAGCACCGTATTCTCGTCATGCTTTAAGACGGTTTCCCGCAGGAAGGTGATGTCATGAAAGGTCTGCGCCGTAAAGAACAGCGCCGCCGCCGCAGGAAAGGCATAGCGGTTGATGCCGCTTTTTTCGAGTCCCGCAAACATCTGCAGGATGCTGCCGAGCGTATCCATCACGGGAACGAGGCAGAGCGCCGTGACGGTCATGGACAGCAGATTCGCCTCCGTCAGTCCGTTCGCGCCGAAGACGGTCGAAAAGGTTTCCGTGCCGAAACGGATGCTGACAAACAGCAGCGGGATCAGATACAGAGGCAGAAGCACCTTCAGGGAAAGCGTATCCGTCAGGTACAGAACCAGACAAAGCAGGGACAGGGCGAGCGGTATTGCCGTCAGCATCCGCTGCTTCTTTTGCTTTTTGGACTGCCCCGACCGTGACAGATAGAGAATGAGCAGCGGGACAAAGGCAAATAAGAGCACCGGCCGGAAGGATTGCAGAAGGCTTCCGGTGACCTGCCGCATCAGCCCCGTCGAGAGCGCCATGAAAAGCCCCGCGTCCGCCGTCACCACCGCGGCCGCCATACGGGATTCGATGCGTCTGAGACGCAGGAAGAAGAATGTCATCAACAGGAGCGAGACCAGGGCAAAGAAGGTCATGGAGATGCCGGCGCCGAAGGCCACCAGCCCGTTTCTGTTGTAATTCTTGTGCATGGCTTCCTGTGTGCCGACCGTCACGGGCTGAATCAGCCCCTTGGCATGATCCGTTTCGCCCGTTACCTGTATCATCAGGAGCTGTCCTTCGGCGTTGCCGCGCAGCGCGACGATATGCGTCATCGGCACATCCGCCGCCGCGGCCTCCCTGTCCTCCTCCGAAGCCTGATAGAGCTCCTCGCCGCCGGAAAACACACGGATACTGCTTTCCCGGCTCTCCAGCAGCACGGCGGGAAAGTCCGCCGTCTCCTCCGACTGTTCCTCATACACGACCGGCAACAGATGCGAGAGCGTAACGGTCTCTCCCGCCGCGCTCTCCCGCCGCATCAGGCGCGAGACCTCGGACCAGTCCGTATTATGCAGGGTCTCTCCGCGGAAGGTCACGTCCCAGCCGCTGGTTAAGGTGACCATTCCCTCGTTTGCGTTGAGCAGACTCTGCAGCGCCAAAAGCAGCGCAAAGAGCGCCAGGGCAAACAGGGGCAGAATGAGGTGACGACGTTTCTCAGTCACGGCCGTCCCCTCCGTTTCTCAAGTGCACCATACGCTTCATTTCATACATTCTGTCATCCGCGAGGCGGTAAACGTCATCACTCTTGTGGGACCTGACCTCATCGGAATGCGCCACGCCGTAGGAGGCCTCGTATTTGAATGCCGTCCCCTCCGCGCGGTTCATCTTTAAGAGCAGCACCTGGAAGGCATCCGCCTTGTCCTCTCCCATGGCGAGATCCGCGTCCTTTAAGAAAACCACGTACTCATCTCCGCCCATCCGGCCGACCAGTCCCGTATCCTTGAAAAACACCTTGAGAATATAGGCGAAGCCCTTGAGGAAGCGGTCTCCCTGGGTATGTCCCAGGGTATCGTTGATTTTCTTCAGTCCGTTCACGTCATAGTTGATGATGCAGTATTTTGCCTTCTCCCGGTCCAGCTCCTGCATGTACTGGGCGCACCTGGCGCGGTTGGCAAGACCCGTCAGGGGATCCGTGTAGGCAACGCCGGACAGCCGTTTGTTGCGCCGCATCTCCTCACGGTAATCCGCCTGCGTCAGATAGTAACGCAGCATCACGGCACCGATAAACAGAAGCATCCCCGCCGACAGCGTGGTAAAGCCGAGGGAGATTCCGAAGGTATGCCTTCTCAGGGACCCGAAGAAAAAGAGGTTGATGAGACCGCCGGCGGCAGCCGCGGCTGCCCCCGCCGTCATCGCCTGAAAGGAAATGCGTTCCCTGCGGTAACAAAGGACGGTCAGCGCCGTGAAGGCCGCCGTCTCCGCCAGCACAAGAAGCTGGAACAAAAGGAAGTGCGAACCGAAGGCCATGGCGGCACGCCCCATGCCATGAAGGAAAATCATCAGCAGCGCCAGTGCGGCATGTCCCGCGCTGACAAGTATCTGGATCCTGCGAAAACGCCCGGTGAGCACACTCGCGGAAGCCAGCATCAGAGCCGCGGGCAGCATCCAGAGCGAGGCCCCGTGCAGCATCGTATTCATCGCGGGATCGGAAAAGGCAAAGGAAATGAGCTCCGCATAGGTCAGATGATTCAGGCCCGCACAGATGAGCACCGCCGCCGCAGACAGCCAGGAGAGATTCCCGCCGGGCGTCTTGCGGACGCCGACGGATACGCAAAGAAGCAGCATCCCGTACACCAGAAAGAAGATGCCGAAGAAGAGACCGTAGGCATTCTCCTGCAGCCAGTAACGGTACAGATCCCCGCGGCTCCCCATGAGCACCTCGCCGGAGAGTCTCAGGGCGTCCTCCTGTGTCGCGTTCACCGCAACGGAAAGGAGCTTCCCGCCGCTTCCCTCCGGCAGGGCCAGGAACGCGGTGTGACGCGGAACGGAAGCAATCGAAGCCGAATCCCCGTAGGTGGCGATCAGCTCCTCCTCCAGATACACGCGGTAGACCGTAAAGCCCAGGGGCAGCATCAGCGCCGCATCCGGCGCGTCTGAGAGCGGCAGCTGATGCATCAGCAGCACCGCATCGTCCGCATGGAGGGTGCGGGACGTGATCTCCTTCCAGGAAAGATTTTCCGTCACCGCCTCTTCGTATTCCACGGTCCAGCCTTCGTCCAGCACGGTCACCGGATAACGCGGTTCCTGATAAAAGCGCCCGAGCACCAGGGGCAACAGGAGCGCGATGCCCAGAAGCGCGACGATTCCGTACAGCAGGTACCGTAATAAACGCAGATATTTCATAACACAAGGATACCATATTTTTTTAAATAATAGTAGACAAACGGTCGCAAAACTGGCAAAATAAATAATTGTTACTGATTATGTACACGGGGAGGGTTTTCTTATGGACTTCACTACACTCGGATATGTCGCTGCCGGTCTTGCCGCCTGTGCGCTGCTCTTTGCTTTTTATCTGATCAGCAAAGTTTCAAAGCAGGACGCCGGCACGGACCGCATGAAGGAAATCGCCAATTACATTCATAGCGGCGCACGCGCGTTTCTGATGTCGGAATACAAAATTCTGATCATCTTTGTCGCGGTGCTGTTCCTCTGCATCGGCTTAGGCATCGGCTGGCTGACAGCGGGGGCCTTTCTGGTCGGTGCGGGCTTTTCCACCGTCGCCGGATATCTCGGCATGAACATCGCCACCAAGGCCAATGTCCGTACGGCGGCGGCCGCCAAGGACAAGGGCATGAACGGAGCGCTCTCCGTTGCCTTCTCCGGCGGCAGCGTCATGGGCATGTGCGTGGTGGGCTTCGGGCTCCTCGGCGCCAGCGTCATTTATCTCGCCACGGGCTCCCCGGATGTCATCTCCGGCTTTTCGCTCGGCGCCTCCTCCATCGCGCTCTTTGCGCGTGTGGGCGGCGGCATTTACACGAAGGCCGCGGACGTCGGTGCGGACCTGGTCGGTAAGGTCGAAGCCGGCATCCCGGAGGATGATCCCCGGAATCCCGCCGTTATCGCGGACAACGTCGGTGATAACGTCGGTGACGTCGCGGGCATGGGCGCGGACCTCTTTGAATCCTATGTCGGCTCCATCGTTTCCGCCATCGCCCTGGGCGTTGTGGCGGTCGGTGCGGACGGTGCGGCCTACGGTGCCAAGGGCGCGATCTTCCCGCTCATCATCGCGGGGGTCGGCATCCTTGCCTCCATCATCGGTTCCTTCTTTGTCCGCGGGGACGAAAACAGCAATCCGCACAAGGCGCTGAAGATGGGAAGTTATGCCTCCGCCGTTCTGGTCGTCATCGGCTCGCTTGCTTTGAGTTATTATTTCTTCGGGAATGTGAAGGCCGGCATCGCGATCGTGGTGGGTCTTGCGGTCGGCCTCATCATCGGCATCATGACGGAGATTTACACCTCCTCGGATTACAGTTTTGTCAAGAAAATCGCGCAGCAGTCGGAAACCGGTCCGGCCACAACGGTCATCTCCGGTATCGCGGTCGGCATGCAGTCCACGGCCGTTCCGACGGTGCTGATCGCCATCGGCATCATCGGCGCATATCTTGCCTTCGGGCTGTACGGCATTGCGCTGGCCGCCGTCGGCATGCTCTCCACCACCGGCATCACCGTGGCGGTGGACGCCTACGGTCCGATCGCGGACAACGCGGGCGGCATTGCGGAAATGAGTCACTTAGAGCCCGAGGTCCGTAAGATCACGGACAAGCTGGACAGTGTCGGCAACACGACGGCTGCCATGGGCAAGGGCTTTGCCATCGGGAGCGCGGCCCTCACGGCGCTCGCCCTCTTCGTCTCCTACGCACAGGCCGTCGGCCTCTTTGACGAAGGCGGCGTCGGCAAGGGCATCGATCTTCTGGATTACCGTGTCATTGTGGGGCTTCTGATCGGCGGCATGCTGCCCTTCATGTTCTCCGCGCTGACCATGGATTCCGTCTCCAAGGCGGCGAATAAGATGATTGAGGAAGTGCGCAGACAGTTCAAGACCATCCCCGGCATCATGGAAGGCACGGGCACACCGGATTACTCCACCTGCGTCGCCATCTCCACACAGGCGGCTCTGAAGGAGATGCTGGTTCCCGGCATCATGGCGGTCGTGGTTCCCGTCGCCGTCGGCTTCCTTTTGGGACCCGCGGCGCTCGGCGGCCTTCTGGCAGGCGCTCTCGTCACCGGCGTCATGCTCGCGATCTTCATGTCCAATTCGGGCGGTGCCTGGGATAACGCAAAGAAATACGTGGAGGAAGGCAATCACGGCGGCAAGGGCTCGGATACCCACGCCGCGACCGTCATCGGTGATACGGTCGGGGATCCCTTCAAGGATACCTCCGGTCCCTCGATCAACATCCTGATCAAGCTGATGACCGTGGTCTCCCTCGTCTTCGCGCCGGTGTTCGTGCAGTACGGCGGGATATTGGATAAGCTCATTGGATAAAAAAAAGCCCCCGCGAAGCGGGGGCTTTTTTTTAATTGTTCCAGGGATTTCCCGGATGCGGATCCGTCGGATCCCAGTTCCGGTTCGGGCTGTTCACATCGATCCTGGCCGGTACGGGGCTGCCCAGGGCGCCCGGATTCGCGGCATCGTCATAGATCTCGACCGTCGTGCCGACCGGCAGGTTGTCATAGAGCCATTTCACATCCGCCACCGTCATGCGGACGCAGCCGGCGGAGCACATCGTTCCCAGCTTATTGAACTCCTCATACTTCAGCGTGTCCTCCGCCTTATGGGTATAGGGCACGGAGTGGAACCAGTACGGTCCCTTGAACTGCGTCGTGTACTGTCCCCACTGGTTATGCACCAGGAAGAGCCAGCGGACCTTGCTCTGCGTTTTAAAGGTGCCGAGCGGCGTTGTCTGTCCCGTGGAGCAGGCAAAGGCCTTGTACGGGATGGAATACTTGCCCGTCGTATCCATGGCAAAGACCGTCACCACGTTCGCCACGCGGTTGACCTTGACATAATAAGGATATTTCACGTTCGTTGCGCGTTCCAGGGCCTTGGCCTGTTCCACCTGGGAGGCCTTCTGTCCGGCATAGGCCTGACGCTTTTCCTTCATGCCGTAGGTCATGTAATGACGGAAGAGCTTTGTCTTATCCATGCCGAAGGCCTGCTTCAAATCCGCATAGCGGTTGGCATAAAATTCGTAATCAAACCAGACCGCGCCGTCCATGATCTCGATCTTCCCCTGCGGCGCCGCGTTCGCCGGATTCACACAGACACGGTTCTCGTTTTTGCCGTAGGTCTTGTAGTGATTCCAGAGCTTGTTGACATCCTCCCCGAAGGCAGCCTTTAAGTCCGCATAACGATCACTGTAATACACCGGGTCAAAGACCGTGCCGTCCGGCATGGTCAGAGGTGCCGCCTTTGCGCTGATCTTTGCGGCCGAAAACAGACCACAGCCGATCAGAAGTGCAAGCGCAAGCTTCAGAAACTTCTTTTTCATCTTTTTCCTCCTGTGCCACTTCATTTCATAAAAAAATCTGTTGCTGTCATTCTATCGCATCAACAGACATCCGTACACCCTCCATATGGGGGTTCTTATATTATACATTAGAATAGGCGTTCCGTCAAAAAGTCCAACAGGGCTTGTGCTTTTTCGTACAATGTTATATATTTAGGCATACGGAGGAGAACGCATGGCACTGATGACCCTGACAAAGGGAATGCCGCTTCATGCGGCGCAATCGGAACAGGTAAAAACCCTGGAAGTGATACTGAAGGGGACTGTCATGATCGACAGCCCTAATTTTACGCTCCATGCCGGTCCCGGCGCCATCCTCGGGCTTGCGGAAAAGCCCGGAGAAGGATACCGCTTCAATTATAAAGCGGAGGCGGATGCGCAGGTGATGCAATACCCGTATGAATCGCGGGATGATCTGCTTCGTATCATTCAGGCGAATCAGAAAATCGCGCCGCTTCTTGCCGCGGAAGCCGTCCGCCTCGCCTGTGAGGCGCTCAACGTCCGCGAGCAGAAGCTCGATTACAATCATACGACCTACAACCGCATCATGGATGATCTGGCCCTGTATCCGGAGCTTTGCCAGTCCCTCGGCGAGTATCCGCAGTCCTTTGAATCCGTGCAGCATTTACAGCCGCCGTCCCATGAGGACGGGATTTCGGACTGGGAGTGCGCCACCATGCGCGCCCTGCTCCAGCATGCGGACACCCTCCGAAAGAACTGCTATTCCCTGAGTCCCGATATTGCCGTGGGCTTTATTCTGATGACGATACGCTATTATGAAGCCGTGACAAAGGCCTGTGAACTGTCGCGTGCCTATGAGCAGGACTTAAAACGTCAGTCGGCGGACTTTACCTCCGCCGTGCAGCTCGTTCGCGCAAGAATCGCGGAGCACGAGCAGGGCTTTGAGGGGGATGAGAATCATGCGGGCGTCATTGAGAACGCACTGGATACGATCTTAAGCTTTTCCGCCGCAGACCCTGAGGTGACGGAGCAGTTCAGGGAAGGCATCCTGGCCTTCCGGGAGAATACAAACCGTTATGCCACGACGGATGATGCCAGAACCACGCGACGTGCGCTCGGAAAGCTGTTTTACGAAATCTATTTTGCGGCCTTTCTGCGCAGCATGGACGCGCCGGACAAAATCCCCGCAGCCGTTAAAATGCTGTTTCAGTTCGGGTTTGTGGATGAGGTGCTGGCCGGGGAGGAAAACACCTCCATGCTGCACAGCATGATCAGCGCGTATCAGCCGGATCCCGCTGGAAAGGTCCTGACAGCGTATGAGTGGCTGAAGATGATCTATGAAATGAAGGTCGAACCCTCCAAAAACGAGTTTGACCAGGATTATCCCACCTGGCTCAGGGAACAGAAGACCAGCGGCGAAATCAAGGAAGAGCAGATGAATAAGCTTCTGACCGACGGGAAAAGCCGCTTTTTCTTCGAGGCAAAGAACTTCTTTACGATCGGCGGCCGCGTGACCTTCGGTCATGCCGCCTCCTTTGTGCCCTTCTTTGACAAGCTGAATGTCACGCGTCCGCTGGCAAAAGCCTATGTCACGACGGAAAGCGTCAACAGCGTGTTTTCCCGGATCCGGGGCGTGGACTTCGGCCTCTTCTCCAGGCAGCGCTCCTACTTCAATCCGGCGATCGGCGTGAACCAGCTGTTTTTAAACGAGGTCATCATGCCCTATGTGGTGCTGACCCCCATCATCGGCTGCCGCGGCTCGCTCTGGCAGGAAATCGAGGGCAAGGACCGCGGTACCCCCGCGCGGATGCTTCTGCCCGTCTTCCATACGGAGGATCTGGATGCCTGTCTGTTGCAGCTTGCCGGGGATTTCCGCTGGGAAATGTGCAAGACGGAGCAGGGCGTGCACTGGAACGATGTGTCAGACCCCTCCCTCACGGCGCTCTACTGCGATTATCTGCAGTTCTTCAAGAAAAACCGCCAGCTGTCGGAGGAAAACAAGGAAAAACTCAAAACCGCGCTGAAGCGCTACTCCAATGATTTCAAAAAGGTCTTTATCGCGGATTACATGACCTATGTCAATTATGAGGCGGCGGAATCCCCGCGCCTGAACAAGGTGGCAAGGGAGGTGCTCTTTACCTTCTGTCCCTTCCCGAAGGAGATGCGCGAGAAGATGGCGGACAACCCGCAATACCGGGATTTGATTAAAAAGTATGACACGCAGCAGCAGGGAAAGCTTCGTCCCCTGGCCGGCCTCATCAACAAGCTCAAAAAGGAGAATATCGAGGTTCCGGAGGAGCTTATCAAGCAGTATCAGGTGCTGCAGGCGTAAAAGGCAGGTGGGAATCGCTCCGGCGGCACAGCCGCCAGCACCCCGCCAAGGAAGGTGGGAATCGCTCCGGCGGCTCAGCCGCCAGCACTGCCCCTGTACCGGCAGCAGACGCGCAGGTGGGAATCGCTCCGGCGGCTCAGCCGCCTATCACGCCGGCCTTCGGCGAAAACGTGCCACCGGCACGTTTTCTTCCGGCATGCTTCGCATGCCTCCCTCGGCGTTCGATTCCCGGGATTCCAGAATTGGAAAAGGGCCGCTACGCGACCCTTTTCCAATTCTGGACTAGGTGGGAATCGAACCCACGTCCAAAGACTCATCCCCTGTCCTTCTACGAT
>JAFSPF010000110.1 GCA_017443065.1 Lachnospiraceae bacterium | reverse complement strand
TTCTTCTTCCGGTGTCTCCTCGATCACAGGCGGGGACGTTTCTTCCGATGTGCTGACCGCCGTGCCTGCGGTATTGTTATTCGGATACGCGGTATCCGTCACCGGCAGCGCGTCCTCTCCGCTTGTCGCGGCGTTCTGCGGCATGATCTGCATGTCCTCAGCGCCCTGTGTCACGTTCAGCAGATCGTTTTCCGTGATCTCCGTCAGGAAGTACGTCATCGGTTCCTCCGCCGTGCGGTCGATCACCAGATAAAAGACCTTGCCGTTCTGCGTCTTGATCGTATAAAACTCCTTGCCAAGTGCTACCTCTGATGCCGTCGTGTTTGTTGGTGTGGACGTGTCGGTGGCATCAAGACTGTCTTCTCCTGATTCGTCCACAATGCCGCTGCTGTAAGAGCTGCTCCCGCTGTATCCGGACGTTCCTGCAGACGGCAAGGGCATGTTGTTGCCCTGTGTATCCGTCCTGCTGTAATCCGTTACAGGTGCCTGCGCCGTAGAGGGTGGCGTCACTTCCGCGCTCTGCGGCAGGTCTTTTGCGGGATCGGTGCCGTCCTGCTTTTCCGGGTCTTTGTAATACGGATTCGCGATACGATAGACATCCGAAAGGTTGCCTGCATGGTCAAGCGCCTGGATCGAGAAATACTCATAACCGGCATCAAACTTCTGTAGCTGGATACTGACCGTCCCGTTCGTAAGCTCCGTGAACTCATAACTGTCCACATAGATCGCCTTCACGCCGGAATCGTTGTCCTGCGCGATGACAGAGAGCCTTCCGTTACTGATCGAAGCGTTCAGCGTGGGTTTCGTGAAATCAAAGCATTCAATGTGGCGGTTTCTTTCGTACTGTTTGCCTTTGGCGTCATTCACCAGCACATAAACCGTACAGTTTTCCGAAATACTGATGCGCCGCTCTTCTGTGACATCTACCCAGCTCCCGTTCTGGGAAATCTTGGCTTTGATACTTTCGATACGGAAATTACCGCTCTCCGCGATGTCTTCCACTGTAAACGTGACAAGGGCTGCGTCCTTAAACCATCCGTGCGGAGCAATGATCTCTATCTTGACGTTCGGCTCCACATACGCGCACTCTTCCTTATGATCCTTGCAACGTGGGCAGTTTTCATTCCACTTGAATGAAGTACATCTTTCTCCGCAGATACATCCGGGAAGAGGTTCTTCCGATTCACCCTCTTCTGAACCATCTTCCGATTCGCCACCTTCTTCGCCCTCGGTGGTTTCTGTCTCACCCTCAATGGTTTCCGTCCCACCATCGGTTGTTTCGGTGGTATCATCGCCGGGTATCGGTTCTGTGGACTCTCCGTCAGTCTCGCCTTCTCCGATTCCATCCGTTCCGGTATCCTGCGTGGTGATCTCTACAGGCTCCGGCGCTGTATCCGTGACAGTCGTTTCTTCCGCAGGTACTACCGGCTGTTCCTCGGGCAATGCCTCCGGTCCCACCGTGTCAATGACAGGGTCTGTCACAGGAGGCTCTGCCGTCTCCGGAATCTCCGCAGGTGCAGCCGTGATATCTTCCTGTGTTCCCTCTTCCTCACCGCCGCCAGCGTGTGCCTCGATCACGTTGTTCCCGTTCATGCCCGCGACGCTGACAGGCAGTACGCCAAGTAACAATGCTGCGGCGAGCGCTTCCGCAAGCCGCTTTTTCCAAATCTTCTTATTCATTTCCCATGATCTCCTTTACTTGTTTGTTATGCTGTTTCTGGTTTTCTTTTGCCTGTGCCAACAAAGCAGAAATCTCGTCCTCCTTTAAGCTCTGTAAAACGCTCAAATCGTCGGCCGAGATTTTCTTCTGCTTGATGATCTTCATTGCCTGTGCGTCCTCCGCCATCTGGATCTGCAAGGAAAGCTCTTTCTCCTGCTTTTGCAAAATCTTCATGCGCTCCCTGACGCTTTTCAGGCGCGTATTCAGTTTTTCGATATTTGCCATAAAACCTCCTGTTACAATCTCCCGAAGTTGTAAAAATGCTGTTGCCAGTACGGGGTGTTGATGCTTGTGTACTTGATCGGGTCGCCGCAGTGGAGCATTACGCCGTCCCCGCAATAAATGCCGACATGTGTCACCGGATTGGCCGAGTGGTACGTCCCTGTGAAAAAGATGAGATCGCCCGGCCTCGCGTTCGCGGCTGATACATAGTTACACTGGTTATAAATCCCCTGCGCCGTCGTGCGCGGCAGGTTGTGCGTGCCGCTGTTCGTGTAGACGTAGCAGACGAAGCCCGAGCAATCAAAGCCCGTTTCAGGTGTGGAGCCGCCCCAGACATAGGCACGGCCGAGGTACTGTTCCGCAAAACCGATGAGATTCGCAGCCCTCGCGTCATCATACGCCCCAGGCGGATCTACGCCGTCAGGATTGCCGGGGATAATACCCCTGTTCTCATCCTCTCCGTAAAGCGTTCCCTCACCGACTTCAAAATAAAAGAGCGGATTATAATACTCTCCCTGATACAGGCACTCGATGTGCAGGTGGCTCCCGGTCGACGCGCCGGTATTTCCGCTTTTGCCAATCAGATCCCCGCTGCGGACGCTCTGCCCCTGGCTTACAAGGATACGGCTCAAGTGTGCGTACTTGGTCATATAACCTTCCGCGTTTTCGATCACGATATAGTTGCCGTACCCGTCTGCGTCATAACCGGTATAACTGACCGTGCCGTCTTGTCCGGAATAGACACTCGTCCCGGTCGGAACCGCGATGTCCACGCCTCTGTGGAACTTCATCGTCCCGTCAAAAGGATCTGCGCGGTAGCCGTAATAACTGGATATATAGTTATACCAGTAAAGCGCCACCGGTGTCCCGAAGGTCTGTAACAGCCCCCTCGTCTCATAAAGTCCGTGAAACACCTCCTTCTGTTCCGCATCCATCCGTCCGTCAACGACCGTCTCCAAGGGTGTCCGTTCAAGCTTCACGCGCAGGATACTGACCTGATAGGCTTCCTGCTCTGCTTCACCGGGTTCCTCGTTGTAAATGACGTTGCCGTCCGCATCCGTCTTGTCACGGTATCTGGTCTCGGTCTCCGGTGTGAGTGTCAGCGTATACATCGCTTCAAAGAGCTCCTGCAATTCCGCGTCAACCTCTGCGGCTGTGAACTGCGTATGTCTGGCAGACAGATACCCGATCAGCGTCGCCGGATTGTGCCCGATCTCCGCAAGGTTGTAATCATACTCGTCATAATCGGGGTAATCTGTCTCGATGCTGTTAATCTGCTGCTCCAGCCTTGCTTCCCTCTCCGTAAAGGAAAGGTCTGCCGCGTCGATCTCCACCGGTTCACTTAAATAGGAACCTGCCATCACGGACGAGGTTCCATCCGA
>JAFSPF010000109.1 GCA_017443065.1 Lachnospiraceae bacterium | reverse complement strand
GGGTTTGCCGGTACAATTCCCATACCGCCCTCCCCGCGCGATCTGGTACAATTGTGTAGAACCACTTTCAGGGCAGTTCAGGTTTTTGCCTGATCTGCTCTTTCTTCAGCCCTGAAACTGGTACTACACTTATGAATTGTACCACACTCCCCTCCTTTTCCGCCATCCATGGCGGAGCATAAAACAGTCTGCTCTGTGGTGTCATGCACCTGATCAAAACTGCTTTCATCATCTTTCGTCATCTTTCGTCATTCTTCGTCATCCAGATCATGGTTGTCGCCGTCGGCGGTCGGCACAAAGCGCTCGGCACCGTTGCCCTCGTGCCAGGTGATCGTGCCGTCGTCATTGCGCTCCAGATACGTATCGCCCGTCATGCCGCCCCAGGGATATCCGGATTCATCATACACATGACAAACGCCGTTGTCGAAAACGAGATAACCGGGCTCCTCCTTTCCTTCGCCTCCCTGAAAATCATAGGAATGCAGTCGGAAGGTCGCATCCGGCAGGATCGTCAGCGTCCGCATGCCGCCGCCTTCGCTGCTCCAGATCCCTCTCAGGTCCGTCATGTCGATCATCGGCCCGCCGGTATAGACCACGTCCTTTTCCAGCAATGCGCCTTCGGAAGCATTGATGCTGTCGATCAGCTCCTCCCGATGCTCCAGAATCCAGGCGCCCGTTTCCGTGGAGGGATCCGCATCGATTTCCATGGTCAGATACAGCGGATAGCCGGACGGCAGGGTCAGAATGCCGACCAGTTCAAATCCCGTTTCCAGACGCGTGATGATCTCCTGATCGGTGCAGGGGGAAAGCGTGATCCAGTTGACATCCTCAATGTTGAGCACCTGCTCCATATAATTCGGTGCCTCGTGGATATCCTTTGAAAAATCCGTCACCATGGTATTATCCCATTCCACGGGCAGCTGCAGGCCGAAATACGTGACGCCCCAGCGTATCATCTCGCCGGAAAGCGCCGTCGGATCGACCGGCTTGGGATCGACCGGATCGGGACCCGGCTGCGGCGTCGGCCCGGGCACGGGATAAACAACCGCTGTTTTGTCGACGTGAATGGTCACGTCCTTCTCAGGCATCACAAAGCTGATCAGATACATCCCGTTTTTCTCATCCCGGGATAATGTAACGTCCTCGCTGGAAAAGCTCATATCCGCTCCTTTCGGAACAGCCTGCTGCACGGTCACCTCGCTTCCCGCCTTGTATTTGCCGTATTCCTTTCCGCCCAGAAAGACACGGTATTCCTTCCCGCCGAAAACGCCGGTCAAAAAGAGGATCAGCACCACGACCCCAGCAACGAGTGCCGTCCCGCCGAGAACCAGCCCGATGATGAGGCCGGTGCGGCCTTGCTTCTGCGGCGGCTGTGCCTGTGCCTGCGCCTGCATCTGCGGCGCCGCCTGAAACTGCGGCTGCATCTGCGGAGCAGCCTGCTGTCCGCCCGCATTCTGTGCCGTCCCGCAATGATTACAGAATCCTGCGCCCTCCGGTAACTGTGCCCCGCAGCTGATACAAAATGCCATGTCCTTATCGCTCCTCTTTTATCTGAAAAAATAATCCTGCCAACGCTTCTGTTGACAGGATATCATATACGCCTTCCTTTTCCTATCCTCCAAAAGAGGGGTTTTTCTTTTGGTACGCCGGCATCCTGCCGCGCGGCGCTACTGCCGCTCCCGCAGGTACTGGTTGATGCGGGAATCGATGGTCTGCGCGGTTTCCTCTTCGGATTTTGCCCCGGCAAAGTAAGCGGAGCATTCCTCCGTGATGATCGCTTCTATCGTGTCATCACCGTCGTTAAACACGGTGACCCCGTCGATGAGCTGCCAAATCTGCTGCAGATTCTCCTGCGTCACCGCGGCATCCTCTTTTGTCGTCAGCTCCAGAAGCTGCTCCTCCAGCACATTTCGGTTCAGCGGAAGTGCCCAGATCTGCCGCTGCCAGTCTTCGGAGAGCATCCGGCGGATGACATCGGCAGCACCCTCCGGATTCCCCGACAGCACGGGAATCGCATACACGCTTCCCGCGGGATCCGGCTCATACCAGCTGCCGTTGGATGTGCCGTCAGAAGGGAAGCCGATGTACGTAAACGGCGCATCCCCGTAACGGAAGGGGTTTTCAAACAACAGCGTCCGCTGGATGGTATAATAAAATAACAGCGCGGAGCTGTCTGTCGGATCAGCCGTTTTATCCGATACGGGAGACAACTCTTCCTTGCAGAACCGGAGCATCCGGTAAAAGGTCTCATTGGAAAAACGGCTTTCATGCGCATCATTGTCAATAAAGAGACCCTGTGCAAAACAGCAAAACCGCGCCATCACAGCCTCTCCGGAATAAAAATCGGAGAAGGGCTTGCGCCCCGCGCCCGTTTCTGACGTCAGGCGGAAAAAATCATCAAAGGTCCAGCCGGGGCTGTCCCCGACATCCGCACGG
This sequence comes from Lachnospiraceae bacterium, assembly GCA_017443065.1. GTDB lineage: Bacteria > Bacillota > Clostridia > Lachnospirales > Lachnospiraceae > Butyrivibrio. The sequence continues at coordinate 589 of JAFSPF010000109.1, read as the reverse complement.
TCGCCGAAGACCGTGTTCAGCCAGAGACCGGACGGGATCTGCAACAGCTTCCCCTCCGTCTGCAAGGCGGCAAGCATCCCCGGATGCAGCATGGAACGGATGGCGCCGTCGTCCGCATCAAGATACGGCATCAGATCCTGAAAGCCCGTTTCGTTCGGTACGATGTTGAAAGCGCAAAGATTCACAAGATCCGGCGCGTCCGCCGTCACGAGCTTCGGCAACAGCTGATCCGCATTGTCATATTCATAGTATTCCGCCTGCAGAAGATAGCGGTCACTCTGCAGATTGTACCAGTCGATAAACTGCTCCAGCATGAAATCCCCGCCGTATTCGCTTCTCACGGCGGCCATGACAACGGTCTGACGCTCAGTTGTTTCCTCTTTTGTGGAAACCAGATACAGATCATTGCTTTGTCTTGTCGCAAGGGCAAAGTGATCCTGCGCAGTCGATGCGATCTGCCGGATCATACTGCCCTGAAAGGGCAGGACGCTGAAGGAAAAACGCTCCCGGAACCGTTCCTCCTGCGGGATGTATTCGTACAGCCTTTCATTTGAGCAGTAAAAGAAACGCCCGTCCTCCGTGCGCTGCG
>JAFSPF010000108.1 GCA_017443065.1 Lachnospiraceae bacterium | reverse complement strand
TATGTTTTTTTTCGTTATTGTATAATCGGTTTTACGTTTGTTATTTCCTGTTGTTTTTTTCTTCCGTTTGCGCTGGTGCCTCCCCGCCGACCGGCACAATCGCCCTGCCGCCCTCCGTCTCCGCAAAGACCGCGTCCACACCGTAGAGCGTACGGATGAGTTCCCTTGTCAGCACCTCCTTCGGCACACCCTCCGCCACGATCCGGCCCACCTTCAAGGCAATCAGCCGGTCCGCAAAGGACAGCGCGTGCTGCGGGTTGTGTGTCGAGAGCAGCACGCCGTAGCCGGCATGTGTCAGCCGACGGATTTCTCCGAGCACCCGCAGCTGGTTGCCGAAGTCCAGCGCACTCGTCGGCTCGTCCATGATCAGGAAGGACGCGTCCTGCGCGATCGCCCGTGCGATCAGCACCATCTGCTGCTCGCCGCCGGAAAGGCTCGCGAAGCCGCGTTCCGCAAAGCTTTCCATCCCGAGTTTTTTTAAGGCGGCATATGCCTCCTCCTCCTGTGCCTTCGAGGGTGCGGCGAGAAGGGAAATCCGTTTTGCCATTCCCATCATCACGACATCCAGGACGCGGAAGGAAAAGGTTGGCTTGTGAATCTGCGGAATATAGGCCATGTGAGCGGCCCGCTCCTTTTCCGTCATCTCCCGGACGCTTTGCTCATTCACCCGCACATCACCGCGCTCGTACGGAAGAGACCCGAGGACGCAGCGGAAAAGCGTACTCTTTCCCGCGCCGTTTGCGCCAAGTACCGAGAGAATCTCCCCCTCCCGCAGCGTAAACGACACATCGTTCAGCACCTCCGATGCGCCGTAGGAAAAATGCAGCTGCCGTACCGCGATCTCCTTCATCCCCTTTCCCTCCGTGTCATCAGATACAAAAAGAAGGGCGCACCGACAAAGGCCGTGAGGATGCCGATCGGGATTTCCACCGCGAGCAGGTTTCTGGAAATGTCATCCACGAGCAGCAAAAAGACCGCACCCGTCAGCATGGATGCGGGGAGGAGAAAACGGTTGTCATTGCCCGTGAGTTTTCTGCAAAGATTCGGAACGACCAGTCCGACCCAGCCGATCATCCCGGCCGCGGCGACACTTGCTGCCGTAAGCAGCGTTGCCGCAAGGATGACCAGAAAGCGCAACCGCTCCACACGGACGCCCATGGCGCGTGCCTCCTCCTGCGAAATCGTCAGCAGATTGACGCGCCAGCGCAAAAGCAAAAGCACCGTGATGCCGGTCAGCATCGGCAAAAGCACGATCGCGACATCCCTGAGCTTTGTGCCGGAAAGCGAGCCCATCAGCCAGTAGGTGATGGCGGGCAGCTGGTTGGACGGATCCGCCACAAGTTTAATATAGGAAGTACCGGAGGAAAAGAGAGAGCCGATCATGATGCCGGCCAAAAGCAGAGACACCGTACGGTTACCGCGGATTCTCGTACCGGTCAGATACACGATGCCGAGCGTCAGCAGACTGCTGGCAAAGGCTGAGACGGTGATCCCGTAGGACGGCAGTCCAAAGAGTATCGCCAGTGCCGCGCCGAAGCAGGCACCGCTGGATGCGCCCAGGATATCGGGAGAGGCCATCGGATTCTGAAAGACGCTCTGGTAAGCACAGCCCGCCGCAGAAAGCGCGGCACCCACAAGGCAGGCCAGAAGAATCCGCGGCAGACGGATATTGCAGAGTGCAATCTCCATCTGCGCGTCCCAGGTCACCGCAACGGGCAGATGCAGAAAACGGCTGCCGAAGATTTTCAACACGTCGGGCAGCGGCACCGGGTATCGTCCGATCACAAAGGACAGCAAAAAGACGATGCACAAAACCGCCGCCATGACAAGGATGCGGCGGTACTGCACCGCCTTTGCTTTGTGTGTCTCCACAAATGTCTCCTTCTCAATGGCTTCGCTTGATGAAAGGCTCAAACCGGAAAGTCGTATCGTTTCCCATACGGCTCTTGTACGGAAGCTTCTCCGTACGCGGCTTACGGCTCATGACTGTCGTTTTAGATCCGTAAGCTCGGAAACTGTTTTGACCATTCTAACATATTTGCAAAAAAAATGCGTCATGGATTTCCCTCATTTTTGTATAGGGAAAACCTGACGCTCTATTGCTGTCTTCTTTTCTTTCTCTTTTCCATCACATACTTCATCGCCATCCGCGGGCTGTGGTAAATCATCCTCGGGCCGGAGAAACGCATGACATTACGGATGCTTTCCCGCATATCCGGACGGTAGCAGGGCGTATCGCAATTGGAGCAGAAGGTCTTTGTTTCCATATACGGACATTTGTCGCAACGTTCGAACGCGTAAATGCGAAGCGGATCGCATTCCGTACAAAGCGACTCCCCCTTCCGCCCATGATTCTTCCTGCAATACAGACGGATCATTTTTTCGACCATTTTCTTTTCGGATTCTCTTTTCGTCATGACGGAACGTTACGCCAGCAGCGCCAGTGCAAGACTTATGCCGTAGAGCGCGGTCGCAAAAGACACCCGCTTCATCAACGAAGGGCGTTGCGAAGGATCGGAGATTTTTCGTGCCTGCTTGGATGTAAAAATCATGCCGACGTGGAAGATCACGAGCGCAACGACGGCAATGAGAAGCCAGGGAAAGACAAGCGTGCGGAAGCGCGGCAGGAAGAGTACGATGAACACGCCCTGCAGCGTGATCCAAAGCACCATCAGGATGCGGTAAAGGATGACGGAACGCTTCCGTCCGAGCAAGGCCGGAAGGGTTTTCCGGCCGGCCGCCACATCCTTTTCCACATCGCAGGTATTGTTTGTCAGCATGATCATGGCGATCGCGTAGGCGACGGGCAGCGTATCCAGCATAACGGAATAACGAATCGTTCCTGTCAGTGCCGTATAGCAGCCGAGCGGAATGAGCGAGCCCATGACAAAACCGGAGACCAGCTCCCCGACCGGCAAACGGGATAAGGGGAACGGTCCCGCGGAATAGAGCAGGATGACAAGCGCACCGATGAGCCCGATGACCAGCACGGGAAGCCCTCCCTGCAGGACAGGATAGATTGCAAGCAGCGCTGCCGCCGCGAGAATACCGATCCCAAGCATCAGTGCCTGTCCCGGCGTGATATCGTTATAGAGCAGCACGGCATCGGACGCATCCACCGCGTCCTCCTTACTGTCCGTACCCTGTTTGAAATCATAATAATCATTGAACGTATTGACCGCACTCTGCATCAGCACACAGATCACGAGCAGCACGAGGAAGAGCGGAAGGGACAAGGTGCCCTGTTCATGATAAACGATCGCCCCCGTGAGCAGCACGGGGGTAACGGAGGCAGGCCAGGTATGCGGTGCGGCAAGACCGACCGCCATTTTCGCTGTCAGGCGCTGATGCTTTTTGTCAGCCATGTCATCACCTCTTCCATCAGGGAAACCGCTTCCCCGTCTGCACACTCCTTCAGAAGCGAAAGCCCGCGGGCGGCATAGGCGTCAATCCGTTCCTTTGTATAAGAAAAGGCATCCGTACCGCGCACAAGGCTTAAGACCTGTTGCAGTTTTGCATCCGCGCCGACACCCTCCTCTGTCTGCGCTTCCTGTAACAGTGCGCGAATCTGATTCCCCTGTTCCGTATGCAGCGCACGAAGCAGGGGCATCGTATAGTATCCGGCGCGGATATCCGCATGTACCGCCTTGCCTTCTTCCTCCTGCGCCGATACATAATCCTTGAGATCATCCCGCAGCTGGAAGACATAACCGAAGCAGTGGCCGAGCTCTGTCAGCTTTTCCAGTACCGCTTCGGAAACGCCGCACTCGATTCCCGCGATGCGGAAGGCAGCCGTAAAAAGCGCCACCGTCTTGCCGCGGATGAATCCGAGATACTGCTCCTCCGCCACATCCGCGTCGAAGCGTGCCTGCATCTGCGCCGTTTCCCCGAGACACATCTCCTCCACGGCCTGCGCGATCTCCTCGCCGGAGCGGTTCATCTTATCCTTCAGCAGGGCGGAGAGCACACGGGAGAGCAGAAAGTCCCCCGTGTAAACCGCAATGTTCTTGCCGTATTTTGACTGGGTGGTCGGCTTCCCCCTGCGCAGAGGCGCGTCATCCACCACGTCATCATGCACGAGCGATGCCAGGTGCACGATCTCCAGCAACGCCCCCAGATGACTGATGCGCTCCATCTGCACCGCATCCGCTTGCAGCGCACGCCCCGCAAGGAGGGAAAGCATCGGGCGGATCTGCTTACCGGGGGAGGCTAAGAGCTCCTCCAGAATATCCCGCATCGGCAGCGGCAGCTGCAGATAGACAAGCGTATCCCGCAGGTAGGCTTCCACATGCTGCAGATCTTCTGACAGATATTCCTTCAGGCGTTCCTGCAGTTCTGTACGTTTTTCCCGTTCCGTCGTCTGCATCAGCCCTGCCGGTATTCGATGCCCATGCTTCCCACGGGATAGTGCCAGACACGTACGACCTTGCCGCCGGAAACCACGCGGCAGGTGCCGCATTCGAGGCAGCCTTCGTGGTTGAAGATCACCTTGCCGTTCTCGTACTTGTAGAGCTCCGCCGGGCAGGCCTTCACCACGCGCATGATTTCTTTTTCATCCGTAAAGTCCGGATCGATCTCGATATGCGGATTGTGCTCGTCCGGATAGAACTTATTCAGTCCCAATTTATCATCAACACTCATTTTTTTCATGATTGCCCCTTTCCGCGATGGATGCCATCATCATCGCGTTCATCACTTTCGACGCCTGTATATCAGATCGCCTTATTCGCATCCAGTCCGATCCGCGCGAGTTTGAAGATGCCGCCCGCCTTCTTCAACGCCGGCTTTGCAAACTTCAGCAGATGCCTGCGCGGATTGCCGTCGATCGTGTACATCTCGGAGAAAATCTCCTGCGCCATCTGCGGATACTTCGTAAAGATTTCCTTATGTTCCATCAGCTTCGGTGCCTTTGCATGGAACTGCATGTCGCGCAGCACAAAGCTGTTATCCAGCATCTGTTTGTAGGCGGACAGCGTGGAGGCGGAGAAATCTCCCTTTTCCTTTGCCTTGATCACGGTCTCCGCGGCAAGGCGTCCGGACTCAATCGCAAAATCCATGCCGCGCACGGTATAGGCGATGTTGATCACCATGTTGGCGGCGTCCCCTGCCAGCAGCACGCCGTCCTTATACAGCGTCGGGATCATGTTGTAACCGCCCTCCGTCACGAGATGCGCGGAATACTCCAGAAGCTTCCCGCCCTCAATCAGGGGCGCGACCACCGGGTGCGCCTTGGCGCGCTCAAAGAGCTGCGGCACGGAGAGCTCCGACTGTCCGATATAGGAGGTCGTCAGCACAAGCGCCAGCGACAGACTTTCTTTGTTGGTATACAGACACATGCCGCCGATCCCGCCGTCCGAAGGGTAGCCCGCCATCATCCAGGCGCAGCCCTCGTTTTCCGTTAACCCGAAGCGGTCGCGGATCACTTTCTCCTCCAGCCCGATCACTTCCTTGACGCCGACCGCGGTCTCTGCCTGGGCCAGCTCCTTTTTCATGCCGAGACTCTGTGCGAGCGGTGAATTGACGCCGTCCGCAAGGATCACCACGTCGGCCTCCATCTCCTCCTCACCGCACTTGACGCCGCAGACCTTGCCGTCCTTCACGATCATCTCGTCCGCGTGAATGCCGGTGACAAACATCGCGCCTTCGGCCTCCGCCTTTTCCGCAAGCCACTTGTCAAACTTGGAACGCAGCACGGAATAGGACGCGGTCTCCGGTTTCCGGAAGGACTCGTCCGCGTATTCGATCGTGGTGCCGGCTGTCTCCGAAAGGAGGGAGATCCGCTCCTTTGTGATCTTGCGCTCGATCGGCGCTTCCTCCGCAAATCCCGGAAGGATCTTTTCCAGCGCGTGCCCGTACAGGCGGCCGCCGGAAACATTTTTGGCGCCGGCCCAGTTGCCGCGCTCGATCACCAGCACCTCCATTCCCGCTTTGGCGAGCGTCAGTGCGGCGGTACTCCCCGCAAGACCCGCGCCGACAATAATCGCATCAAATCTGTCGTCACTCACGATAACTTCTCCTTTCTTTCCGATGTCCTGCAGTTCATCCTGCAAAACCTCTTTTCCTGTTGTATCATTGTATGGCATCCCGCATCCGCAACGGAAGCGTGTTGTTTTTTTGGACGTGTATAGGTTTCCCTTACATCCCGTCTTCCCGCTTACTCTCCCGCTGCATCGATCTCCGCGGTTGCCGTTTTTGCGCCGCGTGTCGGAATCACGCCGAAGAAGTAATACCAGTGAATTGCGGCCAGCACCACAATCGCAATGCGGCCGGGCAGCGGCGCATAGTAAAATCCGATGGCTTCAAAGACCGTTGCCGTGGCCAGGATCTTTAACTTGGCACCCAGGGTCATCGTCTTTGTCTTCATAAACTCCGACAGATACCTGTCATACAGCTTTGTGGACGCAAACCATCTGTGGAACCGTTCCGAGCCGCGTGCAAAGAAAAACAGCGTGAGCAGGTATAAGGGGGTTGTCGGCAGCACCGGCAGGAAGATGCCGAGTGTACCGAGACCCAGGCAAAGAAAACCGATTGCAATAAACACCGCGTTAACGATTTTTTTCATCTCTTCGTTCTCCCCGATCATGAACCGTGGTTTTCACGACGCCTTTTTCGCAGCCACTTCTGCCTTTGTGTAGATCACGGTGATGTCCGCGCCTTTCCGCAGCCCTTTTGCACGGTAGCGTTCGATGTGTTTGGGATTGGCCGGAAACCACCCCTTGACGATACGGTCTTCCTGCTCGAACAGTTCGATGATGCTCCACCATAAGGAGCAGCCGAGACTGCCGAAAAAGATCGAGATAAAGGTATTGTCAATCGTAAGGGACAACGCGATCGCTCCGCCTCCCAGCACGAGAAACACCGGCCAGCAGTTTTTCGTAAAATAGTATTCCGCGTAGATCACGATGGGATGAAACAGCCCGATCATCGCAAAGCAGGCCACGCCCGTAATCACACCCGTCCAGTTCATCTGTAACCCCCCTTTCCGAAATCGTATTCAACCGTAGCTGTGCAGTCCGCCGAAGATATAGGTCACGCCGAGCAGTGTAAAGAGCACGGCGACAAAGCCGAGGATGGAAAGATAGCATCCCTTTTTGCCGCGCCAGGCGGGACGCAGGCGCAGATGCAGATAAATCGCGTAAATGATCCAGGTGACCAGCGCCCAGGTCTCCTTGGGATCCCAGGTCCACCAGCTGCCCCAGGCCTCCTCCGCCCAGACCGCGCCGGTGATGATGAGCAGCGTCAGGAAGATGAAGCCGACGACGACGGAATTGAACATCAGCTTTTCCAGAAAGACCGCACGCTCCTTCTTTTCCGCAGGCACCTCCTCCGGCGTCTTTCCCGGAATGATGATCAGATACACGACGCCCACACCGAATGCTACCGCAAAGGCGGTGTAGGAGATGATGGCCGTTAAGACATGCGATACGCGCCAGTTGCTTTGCAGCGCGGGAAGCAGGGGGCCTCCGAGATCCGTCTTGCCGAAGGAAACGCCGATCAGGACAGCCGCAACCGCCAGCATTACGCCGACGACCAGATAAGGCTTCCACTTCAGCGCAATCGCAAACGCCGCAACCAGTACCGCAAAGGAAAGCACCAGCAGATACTCATAAACGCTGTTTAAGGGAAGTCTCCCCACCTGTCTGGTACGGCCGATCACTGCCACCAGCATCAGCAATGCGCCTGCGGCATTGAGCAAAAGTCCGATCTTCGGCAGCCAGTCACGCTTCAGCCATGTCTGCAGCAGATATGCCGCGGCACCCATGATCGTCACCAGAAATCCGTAATAGCTGACGGTCTCGACAATCGTAACCATGTTATTTCCTCCCCTTTTTCTTCTCCGTCTCTCTCTTCCCTTTTTCCTCTTCGATCTCCTGCTTCATGACAAAGGCGTAGCGGATGACCAATCCCGCAAACACCAGAAAGAATCCCGCAAAAATCACCTTCACGCCCGGGTCATACTTGGCCTGCAGGCCGGTGTAGTATCGGTATCCGTCAAAGGTCAGGCGGATGCCGTTATAAAGATCCGCTTCTTCGCCCTCCTTAAGGACGTTCATGTCAAGCGCCTCTTCTCCCTTCGTCAGCACCCAAAGGAGCCTCGGGTTATCCGCTCTGTCGCTTGTCGTATCCGGAACACCCGCATCCTCGTCATAATCCGGATAAAAGGAAACACCGAGCCTGACCGGATCCTCCCCGTCCTCTAAGGGAATCCACTCCTCCGCCTTCAGATCAAAGCTGCGGCTGTTATAGGGCGTCGACAGTGTCACGAGAAAGGACCAGCCGTAGGACTGCTGTATGATCGTCAGCCCGTCGTATCTGGCGGGACCGTTGACAAAGGCATTCAGGGAAGCGCTCTCCCCGTCCCGTTTGGTCAGCGTTAAGTCCGTATAATACTGCCGGGGCGTAACACCATCCTCATAGTATTCCACGCGGAAGTCGTCAATCTTCATTTCGAGCGTTCCGCTTCTTCCGGCCACCTGTGCGGTTTCCCCGACCGGAATTTCATAGTAGGTCTGTCTGCCGACGAGGAAACTGATGATGCCGCCCAAAAGGACCACGATCAGGCCAACGTGCAGGATGGGCGAACCCCAGGCATACAGTTGAAACTTTTTTTTGCTCTTTGCCGCCGCCCACTGCACCCTGCTGACCGTACAGACGATCAGACTCAGTGCAAAGACCGTGCCCAGCACGTACATCAGGGGCGAGCGGATCAGGTTCACATGAAAAACCGTATCGATCACGCAAAGGACTGCAATCACGGCCAGCAGTGACATTGCGAAGCGGATGGAGATTAAATATTTGTATATCTTACTGTTTTTCATGTCATTTTTGGTTACAGAAACCCCGCCCGGCCGCTTTTTGCCGGGCGGGGCACTGTCGGAGGTTCTCTTTCAGTCTGTTTTTACGGCTGCTCTGCCGCCGGAATTAATACTCCGGATAAATGTTGTTGCTCGGATAGAAGTCGTAGCTCATGTACTCGTTTTCCCCGTTCAGGGTCTTCAGGAACTCGACGATCTGATTGACTTCCGCATCCGTCGGATTCTGGTGATCCGTCTGATACTTGAACATCGTGCGGACAGCTTCCTGTAAGGAGAGCTTGGAGCCGTCATGGAAGTACGGCCAGGTCTGCTCGATGTTGCGCAGTGTCGGCACCTTGAACTTGTAGCGGTCGGTTTCCACACCGGTGTGCGCCACACGTCCCGCATCGCCGTCGCCGATACCGTCTCCGCGCTCTTCGAAATACTGCATGACATCGGTTGTCGTGCCGAGGGATTCGAAACTCTGTCCGCCCATCGCCGCTCCGACGTGGCAGGTCGCGCAGTAATACTTCTTGAAGAGCTCATAACCCTTCGCCGCATCCGCGCTGATCGCGGACTCATCGCCCATCAGATATTTGTCAAACGGGCTGTTCGGCGTGATCAGGAGCTTTTCGAACTCCGCGATGGCCTCGGTGATCGTGTCCTCGGAAATCTCCCTGTCACCGAAGACGTCCTTGAAGCGCTTCACCATGTCGGGATCCTCTTTCAGACGATCCGCAATGTCTTCCCAGGTCTCGGAACCCATCTCGATCGGATTGGTCGGCGGTCCTGCCGCCTGTGCCTTCAGGTCTGCGGCACGGCCGTCCCAGAACTGCTCCACGTTGAAGACCGCGTTATACACCGTCGGTGCACTGACACCGCCGAGGCTTCCGGTGATGCCTCTGGCGTGCGGCGAGTTGTCCTGTCCCGCATGTGAAAGCTGATGGCAGGACGCGCAGGCCAGTGTGTTGTCACCGGAAAGGCGTGTGTCATGATACACATCCAGACCCAGCATGGCCATATCCATGTCCACGCCGTATCCGGGTTCCGGAAGAACCATGACGGGTTCCGCGATTGCTTTTTCAAGCGCTTCACCGGAGAGGTTCATGCCGTACTGCTCGGAGAAAGCCGTCACCTGGGCCGTCCGCTGTGCGGTGACCCATTCAAAGACGATGGCCTGCTCCTCGCTGTTCAGGCTGGTGCCGGGATGCACGAGCGTGTAAGATACCACCGGCATCGAGTTGTTGCGTGTGCTCATCTCGAGTTTGGCGACATCAGGTGCGCTCACAGGCTCCCCCGCATTGACCTGTGCAATGACCTTTTCCAGATCGATAAATTTGTAGGCATTGGCCTTGTCCTCCGCGATCATTGTCTTCGCGATCGGCAGGCCTTCATACCATACGGACGCCGGATTTTCCATGTGGCAGGCAAGGCAGTTGTTGTTTTCCAGCACCTGCACAAACTTGCCATCCAGCGTGTCTGCGGTGATTCCCCGACCTGTCACCTGCGCGATGATATAAATCACAATCAGCGCGCCCAAGACGGCCGGGATGATCCACCATTTCTTCTTTGTTTTTGTGGTGTTTTGTTCGTCAGCCATATTGACCTCCTGAAATATAGTCAGAAAACCCCCTTTTGATGATGTTGATAATCGTTTCTATTATCAATGAAAGGGGCGCGTGAAGTCAAGGGTGAAAATGAACAAAGTAATGATTATTATTTTGTGAATTCTGCGAAATTGTGTTAAAATCAATTGTTTGCAAGTGAATGCCTGGCGCCGGAATCTCCACGATGGCGACAGCACCGCGATGCGTCTTTCCTCTGTTCCGTTTTCCGGTGTCTGCGCAGGCGCCGCCTCCTGTGAGGTTCCCGTGTCGCCTTCTGCTTCAGCACCCCTCCTTGACTGCGGAACGACATCGGCTATAATGAATCACATGACGGAAGAATATTTTGACAGAACAAAAGGCCTGCTCGGCGAAGCGGGCATGGAGCGTCTGAAAAACGCACGCGTGGCGGTTTTCGGCGTCGGCGGCGTCGGGGGATACATCGTGGAGGCGCTGGCCAGAAGCGGGATCGGCGCGCTGGACCTCATCGACCGTGATACCGTCGCGCCCTCCAACCTGAACCGGCAGATCATCGCGACGCTGGAGACCGTCGGCCGTCCGAAAACGGAGGTCTGTGCGGAGCGTGTGAAAAGCATTCATCCGGCCTGCATCGTCACCTGCCATCAGACCTTCTTTCTGCCGGAGACGGCGGATGACTTTGATTTTTCCCTTTATGATTATGTGGCGGACGCGGTTGATACCGTGACCGCGAAGCTTGCGATCATCGAAAAGGCGAAAGCTGCGGGCGTCCCCGTAATTTCCTCCATGGGTGCCGGCAACAAGCTGGACCCGGCGGCCTTTCAGGTGGCGGACATTTATGCAACAAGCGTCTGCCCGCTTGCGAAGGTGATGCGCCGGGAGCTGCGGAAGCGCGGCATTGACGCATTGAAGGTCGTGTACTCCACGGAGGAACCAAAAAGCGACGCACGCCCTCCGGCATCCGTCGCCTTTGTTCCGTCCGTTGCCGGACTCATGATCGCGGGGGAGATCATTCGCGATCTGACCTCACCCGGATAAAACCGTCCCTTCCGGACGTTTAGTAGCGGTTCGCCACAACCTTCACGCCGGGGCCCATCGTGGTGGCCAGCGTGATGCTCTTTAAGTACTGTCCCTTCACGGAGGACGGCCTCGCCTTGACGATGGCATCCATCAGCGCATCATAATTCTGCTGCAGCTGCTCCTCGGAGAAGGAAGCCTTGCCGAGCGGGCAGTGCACGATGTTCGCCTTATCCAGACGGTACTCGATCTTACCGGCCTTGATTTCCTCGATTGCCTTGGCGACATCCATCGTGACGGTGCCGGCCTTGGGGTTCGGCATGAGACCCTTCGGGCCCAGAACCTTACCGAGACGGCCGACAACACCCATCATATCGGGCGTTGCGACGACGACGTCGAAATCCAGCCAGCCCTCGTTCTGAATCTTCGGGACCAGCTCCTGTCCGCCGACGAAATCCGCTCCTGCTGCCTGCGCCTCGTCTAGCTTCGCGTCCTTGGCGAAGACGAGCACGCGCACGCTTTTGCCCGTGCCGTTCGGCAGCACCACGGCGCCGCGGATCTGCTGCTCCGCATGGCGGGAATCACAGCTCGTGCGGATGTGCACCTCCACCGTCTCGTCAAACTTTGCGCTCGCGGTCTTCTTGATCAGCGCGATCGCCTCCGCGGGCTCATACTGTTTGCTCTTATCGACCTTTCCCATCGCTTCGTTGTATTTTTTTCCGTGTCTCATTCTGCTCACCCCCTTACTCTTCCACCACGATCCCCATGGAACGGGCCGTGCCCGCCACCATGCGCATCGCCGCTTCGATGTCGTTGGCGTTCAAATCCGGCATCTTGATCTCCGCGATCTCACGGATCTTGTCCTTGGAGATCGTCGCGACCTTGTCCTTATTCGGGACACCGGAGGCCTTCTGCAGGTTGCATGCCTTTTTCAGCAGCACCGGCGCGGGCGGTGTCTTCGTGATGAAGGTGAAGGATCTGTCTGCGTAAACCGTGATGACGACGGGAATGATGGTATCGCCTTTGTCCGCGGTCTGGGCGTTGAACGCCTTCGTGAACTCGACGATGTTGACGCCGTGCTGACCGAGTGCCGGTCCGACAGGCGGTGCCGGCGTCGCTTTGCCGGCGGGAATCTGGAGCTTGATATAGCCCTCAATCTTTTTTGCCATTGCTTATTCCTCCTTGGTGTTAGCGGATGTTGTCATCCTCCCATGCTACGAGCACTTAGCGACTGTTCTTTGGTCGCTTACGTGCGAATGTACATCCTGACACTTAGCGAGGTTCTTTCGAGCTTAGTGACGGGATGATACCTTCTTTTTTAATCTTATCTGCGGTCTAAACGCCGCACTTCTGCGAACGAAATCTCCACCGGCGTGTCTCTGCCGAAGAGCTCCACGTTGATCGTGGCGGTCTGCTTGCCCATATCCATGCGCTGCACGACGCCGGTCGTATCCTTCCAGACACCGGCGATGACCGCGATGAGATCACCGACCTTGAAGTCCACGGTGACATTTTCGGTCTTGATGCCGAGCGGCTTGATCTCCGCGTCGGAGAGCGGTACCGCCTTGGAGCCCGGTCCCACGAAGCCCGTGACGCCGCGCGTATTGCGCACGACAAACCAGGTGTCATCGTTCATGTCCATGTTGACCAGCACATAGCCCGGGAACATCTTGCGCTGCACGGGCCTGCGCTTGCCGTTCTTGGTCTCGATCACGTCCTGCATGGGGATGCGGATCTCCACGATCTGATCTTCCAGATGGCGGTTTTCGATCGCCTTTTCCAGATTGGCCTTGACCTTATTCTCATAGCCGGAATACGTGTGCACGACGTACCAGAACTTCTTCTTGCCGCCGTCTTCGCCTTCCGCGGCACCTTCCTGTGCCTCATCAGCGGATGCCGCATCCTGCGCGGGTGCGTCCGCCTTCTGCTCCGCAGCCTCCGCTGCCTCTGCCGTTTCTTCCGCGGCAGCTTCCGGCGCGTTCATTTCCTCTTTCATCTCTTCACTCATATCAGTCCGTTTCTCCGGTATCTTCTTCTGCGCTGTCCGTTGCCCCGGTATCTGCGCTTTCCGTTGCGCCGGTCTCCGCTTCGCCTTCCGTTGCAGCGGTATCTGCCTCTCCGGCATCCTCCGCCGGTGCTTCCTCAATCTGCTGCTCTGTCTGCGTTGCCGCTCCCTGGCGGACGCCGGACAATCCCTGCACAATTGTCGAAAAGCCGACATCCAGGCCGGAAATCATCAGACCCAGCAGCACGGAGAGCACGAGGACCGCCACCGTCTGCTTAAAGGTTTCTTTCCGGGTCGGCCAGGTGACCCTGCCGAATTCCTTTTTTACACCGGCAAAAAAACCTGTTTTGCTCTTTTTCGGATCTTCCATGACAAATGCTCCTTTCAGCGTAAGCGCAGCGGCTTACTTCGTTTCTTTATGAAGCGTGTGCTTTCTGCAGAAGGGACAATACTTGTTAAACTCCATCCGGTCGGGATGCGTCTTTTTGTCCTTGGACGTGTCGTAATTGCGGCGTTTGCACTCGGTGCAGGCCAGTGTGATTTTGGTGCGCATGGTTTCCTCCTTATGCACTAAAAAAAGACCCTCGGGTCCCCTGTTCGCCCGACTATGTTACCACACCGTCGGGGACCGTGTCAACAGCGAATTCCTCTTTTCTTACATATACTTATGAATCTTTTGTAAAGCCGCAGAGCAGCGTGGCGCGGGACACCTTCTCGCCCTTCTGGTTGCGGATGTCCGCGCGTACCTTGATGCGGGAAAAGCGCTCATCCACCTCTTTGACCGTCCCGGTCACTGTCAGGACATCCCCCGCGAAGACCGGTTTGACAAAGGAAGCTTCGCATTCCTGCAAAAGGCAGTGCTTTCCCGGCAGATACACGCCCGCCAGGCGGCTGTAGAGCGCCGCGGTGCACATGCCGTAGAGCACGCGGCCTTCGTAACCGCATTCCGCGGCAAAGGCGGCATCCGTATGCAGCGGATTGTCATCGCCGCTGACGGCAAGAAAATGATCGAACCATTCCTCCGTCACCGTCGTCGTGAACGATGCCGTCATGCCCTCTTCGATATCACTGAGTGTGTATGCGTTCATTTTGTCCGTCCCTTCTCCTGCTGCCCGGGAAACCGTTTCCGCTGTCAGCCTGCGCCTGCCCTTCCTGTTCCTTTTCCCGGCACCTCAGTCCGCCGGCGGGTGCGTGTCCGCGTCATAGCCGGAGGCGTAGGTCTGCTCCATGGCGTCGATCCTTGCCACATCTTCCTCCGATAAGCGCAGGGACAGCGCTCCGAGATTTTCCTTCATCCGTTCCGGTGTTTTCGTCCGGCAGACCGGCGTCAGGCCCTTCGCCCGCACATAGGCCAGACAGACCTGCGCAGGCGTCGCGTCATGTCCCGCGGCGATCTCTGCAACCAGCGGATCCGCCGCCGCTCCCGCGTCCTTCCCGAAGGGACGCCAGCCCTGCGGTACGATCCCCTGCGCCTTGCAGTACGCGACCGTCTCCTCCGGCACAAAACCCGGATGGCATTCGACCTGGTTCACCTCCGGCTTCATCAGAATCCCGCCCTTCATCAGCGCCTCCAGATGATGCGGCTTATAATTGCTGACGCCGATGTGCCTGACGAGGCCCTCCGCGTACAAGGCCTCCATCCCGGCCCAGGTATCCAGATTGATTTCCTCCCAGCCGTCCTCCGTGACCGGACAGGGCCAGTGCACAAGATAGAGGTCAAAATACGAAAGCTTCATCAGCTTCAGGGATTTTTTACAGAGCTCGACGGTCTTTTCCCTGCCGCGGAAGCTTTTCCACAGCTTGTTCGTCACGAAGAGCTCTTCCCGCGGAATGCCGCTCTCCTTCAGTCCCCGCCCGACATAGAAATCATTGCCGTAGCTGTAAGCGCAGTCAAAGGCGCGAAAGCCCGCGCTTAACGCCTCCCGCACGGCCTCCGCGGCGGGACTTCCGTTTTCGAGCTTGTATGTGCCGAAGATGATCTCCGGCATTCCTGCCGTTTTGTTTTCCGCACCCGTCATGGCATCTTACTCCCCGTGGTCATTCCTGCGGCCCCTCCTCCGCGATGCGCTGCAGCAGCTCCTCTTTTTCCGCAGCCGTCTTCTCCGCAAAGGCTTCGTATAAGGCGTCCCATTCCGCATAGGCCGCGTCTCCCCTGTGATCCGGAAGATCATACCGCGTCACCAGATAGTCCGCCAGATACGCCGTGTACTTTTCCGCACCGAGGACGTTCGTGTGATTGACGTCGTACATGTCCGTATCAAAATCGAAGCCGATCTTTTCGAAGTCGTCGTTGCTGTTCAGAAAATCCAGCCCGTACGCGCGCACCCGCTCCTCCATGTAATTATACAACTCTTTTTCCGCCTCCGACTGCGGATAGTGATGCACGACAAAGAGCACCTGCAGGCCCTCGTCCCTGCAGAATTCCAGAAGCTCCGTGAACAGTGCGTCCGTTTCTCCCTGCAGGGGGCGCTTCGCCGTGACGCCGCTGTAATCCGTGAAGTCCAGCTTCTTCGTGCGCGCCGCAGAATAATAGCCCTTGTACGGATTCTTCTTCACGTTGTCCGCCATATCGAAGAAGCCGTAATCCCCGGTGCGCAGCCCCTCCGCCAGCCGGAAGGGGATGAAGATCCAGCGGCTGTGATACTTGATGATGTCCGCATAGTAGGACAGCCGCTCTCCCGCCGGGACACTCGCGCGGATCAGCGCCTGTCTGTTCCGGTTGAAGTAGGGAAGGTTGTCCGTCCCGTTGCGGACGGCGTATTCCGCGTGCAGATTGCTTGTGCCGGTCTCCGGATTGTATTCGTCCGCATACTGGAAGGGACGAAGATCAATGACAAAGAGCTCCGGCTTCTGTGTCTTCAGCGCCTCGATGATGTAATACCTGATCGTCCTTGCCGTCATCGTGTGATGCGTGAAGTTGTAGGAGGCAAATCCGTACTCATGCCAGGCCTTCAGCGGCTGCCAGAAGGTCAGGCAGGAGCTCGCGCCGATATACACCATATCCAGCGAATCCTCCTCCTCGGCGTAGAAGCCGATCACGTTGTCCCTGCTCTGCCCGTCCTCCCGCATCAGGTAAGACAGGGGCAGCAGCGAATACACCATCAGGCAGATGATGACAAGGGTCAGCACCGTCAGGACGGGACTCTTTTTTCTGTTCAACCCTTCGCCTGAGGACATCCGTTAAAACCCTCCGTAAACAAATTCCGCGGCATTGTAGCCGGGACCGTAGGCGCCGATGAAAATCAAAACATACAGCAGCACCGCCGCCAGCAGCACCTGCATGGAGACGGGCCAGTGCGTGATGCGCGCGGCAAGGGAGCCGTTCTTTCGTTCCAGATGCGCGTTGACAAGAAAGAGCACAAAGGCAATGGCGATGCCGGCCAGCTGTCCGACGGTGATGACCGTGCCGGAAAGCCCCGTGTACGTCGCAATCTCCTCCGCAATCTTTTCCGGCGCACGGAAAAACACGGGAGAAAAAATCTCCTTCAGCGCCGCAAGGCCGTCCGTGACCGAAGGAAAATAAAAGAGCACCGCGCCGACGGCATAGATCAGGAGCGTGCGCAGGCGCTGAAAAGTAACAAAGACAAAACCCTCCGTGTCAAAACGGGAGGTGATCTTTTTGAACAGCGGCGTCAGCAGATCCCCCAGAACAATCACCAGCCAGAACCAGACGCCCTCCAGAATATAGTTCCAGCCACCGCCGTGCCACAGCCCCATGAAGAACCAGAGGATGAGCATGGCAAGGAAGGTCGGGATCTTTTTCGAGGCGGCTTTGCCGAAGGACTTTTTCAGTCCCTTCGTCATCCCCGCCCAGAGCTTTGTCCTGAGCAGCGGATACATCACGTACTCTTTCAGGAAGCGGCCGAGCGTGATGTGCCAGCGCTGCCAGAATTCCTGGATGGAGCGGGACAGGAAGGGCGAATCAAAGTTTTTCGTCATGCGGATGCCGAAGAGCAGGGCCACACCGGAGATGATGTCCATGCAGCCGGAGAAATCCGCATACACCAGAACCACATAGCCCAGCATCGCAAGGAAGGGAAGGGGCGCGGTTCCCGCGACGTCCGCATGCAGAAAGAACGGAACGACGACGGCGAGGTTGTCCGCAAGCGCCACCTTTTTGAACACGCCGACCACGATCCGCAGCAGTCCCTCGCGCAGCTCCTCCTTGTCAAAGCGGTGCGCCTCCTCCAGCTGTTTTCCGAGCTCCTCATATTTGCTGATGGGCCCCGAAATCATCTGCGGAAAGAAGGATGCGAAGAGCGCAAGGCGTCCGAAATGCTTCTGCGGTTTGCAGATGCCCCAGTAGCAGTCCGCAAGATAGGCAACGAGCTGCAGCGTGTAATAACTGATGCCGAGCGCCGCCGGCCAGTTCACGCGCCACTGCACCGCCTCACCGTTTACCGCGCCGTACACCGCGGCCGCGTTCGACAGCACAAAGTTCGTGTACTTCAGCGCCGCGAGCAGGCCCAGGTTGACGATCAGCGCAAGGATCAGCCACTTTTTCGCTGCCTGTTTTCCGCCGTTCTCCCCTTCATGCGCTTCGCCGATTTTGCATGCGGCATACCATGTGACAAGGGCGGAAAGGCCAAGATACACGATCGTGTACGGCGTTCCCGCAAGCATAAAAAAAGAAACGCTTGCAGCAAGCAGCACCGCCCACTGCAAACGGTTCGGGAGCACATAATACAGCAGCACAAACACTGCCGTCAATGCGTAAAAGGAAGGAGAAACGATCGTCATGATGTTCCCTTACGTCAGGTGTTTTTTTCCAGGATATCGCACATCTCGCCGACGTTCTTCATGCCGAGCACTTCCTTCATGCCGAACTTGTAGCCGAAGGCCTCCTCGATCTCATTGATCAGCGTGATGTGCATCAGGGAATCCCAGTCCTCGATATCCGCGGCCGTCGTTTCCTCCGTCAGCACGATGCTCTCGTCATCAAAGACGTCGCGGAAAATCGCCGTTGCCTTCTCCAGTATCTCTTCTCTCGTCATGGTTTATCTCCTGTAAAACGTTCTGATCTGTTCCACAATGCCCGCCGCGTCCAGGCCGTTCTGCATCCGCACTTCCTGCTGTGTGCCGTAGCCCTTTGCGAAGACATTGTCCAGTCCGATTTTATGAAAGGCCGCCGGTTTTCCGTTTGCGGCCAGCACCTCCGCGACCGCCGTGCCGAGTCCCCCGGTCACGCTGTGCTCCTCCGCCGTGAAAACGGTATCCGTCGTTTCCAGTTCCCGTAACACCGCCGCCTCGTCAAAAGGCTTTACGCGGCAGACATCAATCACGCGAATCCGGATGCCCTCCTCCGCAAGCGTATCCGCAGCGTTCAGCACCTCCGGCAGGATCGTGCCCGTGGAAAACACGACCGCGTCCTTCCCTTCCCGGAGCATCCGGTTTTCGCCCTTCTTCGGCGCATCCGCCTCGTCATAGATCACCGGCTCGCCGCCCATGCCGATGCGGACATAGACCGGGCCCTCCGTTTCATAGGCGAGGCGCACGCACTCTGCCGTGCGCAACGAGTCCGAGGGGGACAGCACCGTCAGATGCGGCATGGCGCGAAGGATGCCGAGCTCCTCCGTCGTGTGATGCGTGGGACCTAAGGTGCTCCAGCCGAGCCCCGTCCCCATGCCGATCAGCTTGACGTTCCGCTTCTGTAAACAGACATCATCACGGAGAAATTCCATGGAACGGTAGGACAAAAAAGCGCTTGCCGTATAAACGAAGGGAATCTTTCCGCAGGAGGCCATCCCGGCCGCCGCCGCCACCATGTTTTCCTCCGCGATTCCGAAATCAAACATGCGTCCCGGCAGATGCTGCAGGAACAGGTTCTCATAGCCGGAGCCGGAATCCGCAAGGAGCAGCATCACCTCCGGATCCTTCTCCGCGATTTCATATAATGTCATCAGGTACGACTTTTGCATCTTCCAGTTCTTTCTCCGTGATTCCCAGTTCTTCCATAAAAATCTTCAGTTCTTTTTTATACGGCATCTTGAAATGCCAGTCCGCCTTGTTTTCCATGACCGACACGCCCTTGCCCTTCACCGTATGCGCGATGATGACGCGGGGCTTCCCTGCGCTGTTCTTTCGGGAAAGCGCCTCCTGCAGCGCCGGGATGCTGTGCCCGTCCGGCACCTCCGTCGTTTCCCAGCCGAAGGCCTCCCACTTGTCCGCCCAGGAGCTGATGCGCATGATGTCGCTCGTTAAGCCCATCTTCTGCAGCTTGTTGTCATCCAGGATCACGGTCAGGTTATCCAGTTCGAATTTATGCGCCGCCATCACGGATTCCCAGATCACGCCCTCGCCCAGCTCTCCGTTGCCGACAAGCACGTACACCTGCGCGGGCGAGCCCGAGGACTTCAATGCCATCGCGCAACCGACGCCGAAGCCCAGACCGTGGCCGAGCGACCCCGTGGCCGCCTCCACGCCCGGCGTTTCCAAAGGATGCAGTTCCCCGCCGAGAGAATCCCCCGGGCGGCAGAAGGTCCGCATCTTTGCGTCGCTTAAGACCCCGATGTCATGCAGCATCACGTAAACCGCGAGCGCCGCATGTCCCTTGCTTAAGATAAAGCGGTCGCGGTCCGGCCAGGCGGGGTCCTCCGCGCGGTAGCGCAGGATCCCTCCCCGGTACAGCACATACATGATTTCCGCAATCGAAAAGGCGCTTGCCAGATGCGCCGTCTTCTGCGGGTATGCCGTGAGGAACATTTCCTTGCGGTATTTTGTCATTAAGTCGGATTCATTCATAACTTCTTATTATACCACACGCTCATCCGTGCGCAGATATCCTGTCAATTACATCACATTTCGCCACGTAATCTGCCGGGATGTCATAGCGCCAGACGGTTTTCTCGCGTCCGGTCGCTTCATCCTTTTCCGCACTGACGCGCGTAAAGCCGCGCAGCTCGTAGAAGTCCTCCACCATTTTGTTTTTCGCGGTCGGGAGGTATTCGCCGATGACGGTCGTGATGCCGCGCGCCTTGCACTGCTCTGTCAGCGCGTCGAACATGGCCACCTCCATGTCGCGCTTCAACACGCGGCAGGACATGAGGAACAATTCGACATGCGCGGTCGCCCCGTCCCCTGCGGCGGCAGGAAGCCCGGCATTGGCAGCCTCTCCGCCCGAAGACACGGACTGTCGCACGTCGGGCATGCTGTCTGTACGTGCGATCAGTAGCGACACGACCCCGTTATCGCCGAATTTATCCTGCAGGCGGCCGTACAGCGTGATGGCAGTATCATCCTCCGCAACGGCCCTGATCTCCTCCACCGTATAGCGCCTGGTGGTCAGGTTGTACTGGTTTGATTTGTTCGTCAGCTGCGAAATCCGCTCGTAATACACGGGCGCAAAGGCTTTGATCTCCGCCTTCATCTGCAGCGAAAGCAGATAGGCGTGATAATCCGTGAAGCTCTCCTGCAGGACCTGCCGCTCGCGGTTTTCGCGGTACATCTCCGCGCGCTTTAAGTCATCCTCGGAAAGATTCGTCACCTCAAAATAGCCCGCGCGGTCGATGGCGCGGATGTAAGTTTCCGGCGTCGTCAGCGGCGGCGCCGAAACGCCCTTTACATGTTCCGTCACGATCTCGCGCTCCGCGGGATTGTCATCCACAAAGACGAGCGCCTCCGGCAGCACGTTCATCCCCTGCGCGATCTTTGCGATGTTGTCACTCTTCGGGTCCCAGTTGGCCTCCAGATACAGAAAATCCGAAGGAGACAGCACGCTGTCCGGATGCGTGAGACCGGCCTTCGCGTTTTCCTCCGTGTTTTTCGACGCGACATTTAAGACGATGCCGATGTCCTTCTGCGCTTTGATATAACGCTGGAAGGCCGTGTAGGCTTCCGCCGTCGCGGTCTCCTCGCCGATCTCGATTCCTTCCTGCCCGTCATCTCCCACGACGCCGCCCCAGAGCGTGTTATCCAGATCCAGCACCAGCGCCTTCTTGTTTTTGCCATAGACGGATTTGATGATGCAGGCCAGGTTGTAGGAAAGCTGCGGGATGGCAGTCATGGACATTGCGTACTTGTAAAGATACCACTGTGCGGGCGCGTGCCATGTGTCCAGTCCGATGCGGGCGGAAAGATAATGAATGTCGTTGATGTAAAAGCCCTCATGCTCCGCCGCATAATTCGCAAAACGCGCATTCAGCGCTTCGATGAAGCGCACCTTACCGTGCACATCATACGCGTCGCGGTTGCCGAGGATGCGTTCGTCCGGCAGCTCGAAATTGTTCTGGATGATGGGACAGTGATGGGTTTCCTTAAGCTTCTCCCAGATCCGCACAAAGGACGCGAAGACCGCCTCCTCTTTTTCCCGGACGCCTGCCGCGTCATCTCCCATCACAGGAAACTGCCGGATATTATGCCCCGTGGTATGAACATAGATCAGATCGGGATGAAAGGACGCAAGCTCCTCCGGCGGAAAAAGCGCATCCTCCTCATA
>JAFSPF010000107.1 GCA_017443065.1 Lachnospiraceae bacterium | reverse complement strand
CGCATTCGCCGCCGTTGTGAGGATGACATATCTGCCGTCCGGCGCATGCAATACCTTAAATTGCGGTTCCGCTTCTTCGCAATCAAAAATTCAATACCATCTCCATTTCATTCCAGTTTTCTCCTCCCCACTTTGATGCGGATACACCAATGTCGCGAAAACCAAGTTTCTGATACATCTTTATCTTCTCCTTATGACAAGTCAAAATCAGTCGTTTTCGTTTGTTTTCCTCTTCCCTGCGACAATAGTTGAATACGAGTTCCCGTGCAAGCCCCTGCTTACGGTACTCCGGCAATACATCCAGCCCCAGCAGCATTATATTGCCCGCTTCCGGTGTATGTGTTTTTATATCAGTGAAAAAGTCATCCCGAAAGTTCATCTCATCAGTTGCTATTCCATTCAAAAATCCCGCCATTTTCTCTGTTTCTCTGTCAATCGCAACAAGAAACAGTTCCGGCGCTGACCCAATCCGCGCTTTCATATGTTCCTCAGCGCAAGCCTCATTAGGCGGAAAGCATATCTGCTCTATTCTTACCGCCTCATCTGCTTCATCCGGTCTAATAGAGCGAAACTCAAATCGGGCATATATCCCGGTATCATCAATAATAAACCGTTTCAGGATTTCTCTTGCTCTGTCGCGCCCCTGTTCTGTCATATACACATATTTATAGCCGCCTCCCCTTCTGCGCTTCGGATTTATAATCAATCCCTCCTCATCCAGGCGGTCGATCGCGTCAAAATCATGGTTTTTCCATGATATCTCATCATATTCCCTGCCCTCTCTGTCTGGGAAACGCGTCAAATACAAAAGTGCAAGCGTAAGCTCATCGATGCTTTCCTTTCGATTTTGTTCCATATTCTCTCCTGCCAGATATCAGGCCACTCACAATGATCGATGATGAAGTTTTGGTGCTTTTTATTTCATTCTACCCAGAATACCCTGCTTTCTTTTCTCGGCGCTGCCTCCGGGCTATCTCCGTCAGTATACCCGACGGCACAATGTCCTATGCCTATCCATTCACCCGTAATTCCATGATCTTTCAGTAATTGCCGATACTCTTCGGTTTCAAACTCTTCCTTTGCTCTGTGAATCCAGATACTTCCCAGCCCGACAGAGTGTGCCGCCAGCATCAGATTTCCCATCACAAGTGAGCCGTCATAAACACCGGTCGGCGCATCTTTCGGAACAAGAACAATCAAAACAGCAGGTGCTCCGTAAAACGGATCAAATCCGTCTCCCCATCCCCCGATCTTGCAGTTAGACACCGAAAGCTTGTCCCTGATATCTTTGTTCGTAACTGCAAGAATCATCGGGCTCTGTTTTCCCATGCCGTTTGCGGCATAGAGACCTGCCTCGATGATCTGATCGAGCGCTTCCTTCTTCGGCATTTCCGACTTAAACTTTCGGATACTTCTGCGTTCCTTCATTGCCTTGATTACTTCGTTCATAGTGTCTCCCTCCTCATTTTTGTTTTTACACTCGTTTTCTATTTACCGCACACACTGCAGGTGCCCGTATGAACGCATATTTGAATTCCATATTCTTCTTTCAGGCAAGTTTATCTTCTTCTAACACGTTTGATAGCCATATAGATTCCGTATCCAACTATCACTCCGAATGTATTCAGAATCAGATCATCAACATCTGATGCTCTGGATGCGAATGGTAATTGAAGAACCTCTATGCAAAGCGAAATGAGGGCACCGACTGCAATAATCTTCCAAAAGGCATCCAGTTTTTTGTATAAAACAGGCAATATGATACCGGTAGGAATAAACATTGCCGAATTGCCCGCCACATTCCAAATTATATCACGGACATTATCATAATCGAGCAGATGTACAAGAGGACGCAGATTTATTCGCAAAGGCAACGCTTCCTCCGCCCTAAAAACAAGCGGCTGTACACGCCCGTCGACCAGGTCTCTCGGAAAAAACACGTAGCGGATAATGACAGCAAGATTGACAAACATCAAAAGCAAAAGCACTTCTCGTTTCCAGTCTATACGCTTTTGCTTCACCCAGATAATGATTCTTACTACCAGCCATAAAGCAGTAAAGAATAATTCCGTGGCGAAAAAAGATATTTCCAATCCTTAAGATCCTCCACAACTGAATTTGTCAATCCGCCAGTATATATTCAACAATTCCAGACACTATCACAGCCATAATAATGCACATAGTCCAAATGACTTAAAAAGGACACCTTCGCACTTACTTCAGAAAGTGTCCTTTGTCTTGCATCGGTATGAAGTTTATTCACTTTTACCCGGCGGCCGCCGTCATTTAAACAACGTCCCCAGAATCCCTCTCCCCAGACTTGCGCCGAGGTTGCCGCCGAGGGTCTTGCCGAACTTGCCGAAGAGGCCGCCTGCGCTCTTGCCGACCTGTCTTCCGACGGTGCCGGCGACGGCGTTGCCGACGCTCTTGGCGGCGCGCTTCTTGGCGGCAGCTTCTTTAGCCGCTTCGCGCTCCTTTGCCTTCTCCGCGGCGGCGGCTTCCTTTTCGGCAGCCTTCGCGGCGGCGGCTTCTTCCTTTGCCTTTTGCTTTGCTTCCTCCGCCTCAAGGCGCGCGGCCTCTAAGGCCTCCGCGTCCTCGATCTTCTTGCGCTGCAAAAATTCAAAGGCGCTGTCCGGATCATGGCCGTCGCGGTATTTCTGGTAAAGCGCGGCGCCCTGCACAAGAGAATTGCGTCTGCCGTCATCCAGTGCCGCAAGGGCGCCGTCCGGAGGCAGGATCGTCGCCTTATGCGCGATCGTCGGGATCCCGTCCTCGCCGAGGAAGGAAACGACCGCCTCGCCGGTGCCGAGCGCGAGGATCGCGTCATAGGTCTTGAAGGCCGGATTCTCGCGGAAGGATTCCGAAGCGGCCTTCACCGCCTTCTGGTCCACCGG
Source organism: Lachnospiraceae bacterium (assembly GCA_017443065.1). Classification (GTDB taxonomy): domain Bacteria; phylum Bacillota; class Clostridia; order Lachnospirales; family Lachnospiraceae; genus Butyrivibrio. The sequence goes on along the minus strand of JAFSPF010000107.1, from coordinate 14,046 downwards.
CGTATAGGCGCGCAGCGCGTGCTGCACCTTGTTGCCGAGCTGTGCCAGCACGCCGTCCGGAATGTCGCGCGGATTCTGCGTGCAGAAATAGACGCCCACGCCCTTCGAGCGGATGAGCTTCACCACCTGCTCGATCTTGTCGATCAGGGCCTTCGGCGCGTCATTGAAAAGAAGATGCGCTTCGTCAAAGAAGAACACCATCTTCGGTTTTTCCAGATCCCCGACCTCCGGCATCTCCTCAAAGAGCTCGGACAGCAGCCAGAGCAAAAAGGTGGAATACAGACGCGGCGAATTGATCAGACTCTCCGATTCCAAAATATGGATCATGCCGCGGCCGTCACTTGCAGGCGTGAACCAGTCGCCGATGTTCAAGGCCGGCTCCCCGAAGAAGATCTCTCCGCCCGCGCTCTCCAGCGCCACGATTGCCCTCATGATCACGGCGAGCGAGGCCGGCGCCATCTTGCCGTACTGCTCCGCAAACATCTTGTTGTTTTCGGAAACGTAATTGACAACGGACTTCAAATCCTTCGTATCGATCAGGAGCCATCCGTTTTCATCGGCGATCCGGAAGATGATCGTGAGGATGTCGGCCTGCAGATCATTGAGCTGCAGGATGCGGGAAAGCAGCAGCGGTCCCATCTCGGAAATCGTCGTGCGCAGCTGGATGCCCTTTTCGCCGTAGATATCCCAGAGCGTGACGGGGCTTCCCTTCGGCGTATAAGCGGAAGCGTCCGCGCCGCAGACCTGCAGGCGTTCCGTGATCTTCTCGTTCACCGTGCCCGGATCCGCAATCCCCGCGAGGTCTCCCTTCACGTCCGCCACAAAGACCGGCACGCCGATCTGCGAAAAGCTCTCCGCCATGACCTTTAAGGTCACGGTCTTACCGGTGCCCGTCGCGCCTGCCACGAGCCCGTGGCGGTTCGCCATCTTCGGTAAAATCATGAGCGCCTCGCCCGTGTCCGCCGTTCCTACCCATACCTTACCGTCCTTGATCATCTTTGTATTTCCCCTTTCTTTTAGTTTGCCTTCCAGTCCACCACATTGCGGAAGAGCGTGCCGAGCGCTTCCTTATTGATCCCGAGCACATGCCTTGCAGCAAGCTCTCCCGTATAATCCGAATACATGTAGGCCGACACCGGCCCGTTGCCGATCTCCTGATGCGTGATGATCGGCAGCATGTCATAGGCCGACACAAAGCATCTGCCGTCCTTTTTCGTCACCGTGAACTGCGCCATGCCGCCGAGCACGCGCGGCGCCTCATTCTGCCCGGAAACGAAATTGCCGAGCGAATAATAGACGAGCATCTCATGTCCGTCCTCCCGCACCAGCATCTCCACCGGCTCCACCACATGCGGATGCGTCCCGACGACGATATCCACGCCCTCCTCCAAAAGGATGCGCGTCCATCTTTCCTGATACATGTCCGGCGTGTAGCGGTATTCCGTGCCCCAGTGCGGGAAAAAGATCACGACATCCGCCAGCTCCTTTGCCCTGCGGATATCCGCGCGCATCTTCTGCTCGTTCGCCGCGATCTGCGCCGCGTCGTACCAGTTCTCATCGTAATAATACGTATCCACGCTGTAAGGCGCATCCGCGGGAATCGGGATGCCGTTGAGGCCGTAGGTATAATTGAGCAGCGCAAAGCTGATACCGTTCTTGCTGATCACGCGGATCTCATGCTCCGCGTTCTGCCACTGGTCACGCTGGTAGGTGCCGAGGTACGTCACCTGTCCGGTATGGGAGGCAAAGAAATCCGCCGTCGTCTCCAGGCCGTAGAGCCCCTTGTCCATCGCGTGATTTGTGGCGCAGGTAAAGACATTGAAGCCGTTGCGGATCGCGGCCTCGCCGATCCCCAGGGGCGAGCCGAACATCGGATAGCCGCTGTACTCCGTCTCTTCTTTTACAAAAACCGTCTCCTGGTTGAGCACCGCGAAGTCCGCGGACTGCAGCTGCGAAGCCACATTCTGGAAGAGATAATCGTAATTGCCGCCGGTCTGGTTGACGCCGTAGCGGAAGACCATCGGATGCGGCAGATCATCGCCGACCGCAAGGAAGGTCACGCTGGAGGAACCGGTGCTTCCCGCTGTCTCCGTCGTTCCCGGCACGGGCGCGGTGCTCCCCGCTGCGGCCTCGCCGCCCGGAGTCTCTCCCGCAGGCGTCTCTCCCTCTCCGGCCGTGCCCCCCGGCGCCTCCGCCGCCGTGCCGCCCTCCTGTCCGGAAGGCGCCTCCTGCTGCCCGGGAACCGTTTCCGCGGGTTCCGGCGTCTGAACAATATAAGAAGCCTCGGGCGAAGCCACACTCACCACCTTCGCGCCGTTCCAGACCCAGACGCTCTGTCCGCCGCCCGACTCCGTGATGACCAGCCTCCCGCCGTCATCCGCGCGTAAGGTGGCAGCCTCCACGGCCAGCGCCGCGGAATCCCAGACGGGCTGCATGTTTGCGGCAATCCCGTGAAAAACCGTGATATGCTGTGTCAGTCCCGAAGCGCCGGCAGCCGTCAGCCGGTCGGAGGATTCTCCCTCCGCGCCTTCCCGCCAGTACAATGCGACAACCTCACGCACACCGTCACCGGTGAGATCCCGCCAGATCACGTCCTGCACCTGCCAGGAGCCATCCGAGCGGAAGACCTCGTTTCCGCCGCTGTACATCACCAGCGCCTTATCCTTTAACACAACGGATTCCGCCACGCCCTGCGCGTTTTCGTCCGTCGCGTTCACCGATTCGTTGAATTTTGCCCAGGACGGCAGAAAGCTTCCGCCCCGCCATAACAAAAGCACCACCGCCAGTGCGATGAGCGCCACTGCCGAAACAATGCTGACGATCAGAAGACCGCGGTGACTTTTTCTTCTTCGCATGGGTTCCCTCCCCCGACATGAAACTCTTCTGATTATACATGATTTTTGAACAGAGAGGTACCCCATTCTAAAAATTTAATAATGATTACTATTTCTATTGACAAAACAATCCTCCCTGTGCCAAAATGGAGAACGTAATCCGTATTTTTCAACATCATTTTCAGAAAGGGGAAAAGTATTATGTCTCTCATCGGAAAAGAAGTCAGCGATTTCACGGCAAAGATTTTTGTCAACAACGAATTCAAGGATGTCTCCAAGGCGGATCTGAAGGGCAAATGGAGCATCTTCTTTTTCTATCCCGCGGACTTCACCTTCGTCTGCCCGACAGAGCTTGAGGATCTGCAGAACAATTATGAGGAGTTCAAGAAGATCGGCTGCGAGATCTACTCCGTCTCCTGCGACACGCATTTCGTCCACAAGGCATGGCATGATCATTCCGAAAAGATCTCCAAAATCACCTACCCGATGATCGCCGACCCGACGCAGGCGATCGCGCGTGACTTTGAGGTCCTGATCGAGAACGACGGCCTTGCGGAGCGCGGCACCTTCGTGATCAATCCGGAATGCAAAATCGTCGGCTACGAAGTCAACGCGGGCAATGTCGGCCGCAATGCGGAAGAACTGCTCCGCAAGGTTCAGGCCTTCCAGTTCGTGCATGAGCACGGCGACGAAGTCTGCCCCGCGAAGTGGCAGCCCGGCGCGGACACCCTGAAGCCTTCACTTGACCTGGTAGGAGCGCTTTGATGATGCAGAACATGAACATGAAAGATTTTTACGACGTTGTCGTGATCGGCGGTGGGCCTGCGGGCCTCACCGCCGCGCTTTACCTCGCCCGCGCCTGCTACCGTGTGGTCGTCGTCGAAAAGGAAGCCTTCGGCGGACAGATCACCATCACCTCCGAGGTGGTCAACTATCCCGGCTCTCCGCCGGTTTCCGGCAAGGCCCTGACGGAGCAGATGCGCATCCAGGCGGAAAGCTTCGCCGCGGAATTCCTGCTCGCGGAGGTCACCTCGCTGGAGATGGAGGGCGATGTCAAAACCGTGAAGACGAGCAAGGGAGATCTGCACTGCTTCGGCGTGATCCTTGCCACCGGTGCGCACCCGCGCATGATCGGCTTCAAGGGAGAGGCGGAGTACCGCGGCCACGGCGTCGCCTACTGCGCCACCTGTGACGGCGAATTCTTCACGGGCAAGGAGGTCTTTGTCTTAGGCGGCGGCTTTGCGGCGGCGGAGGAAGCGGTCTTCCTCACGAAGTACGCAAGCCATGTCACGATGCTGATCAGAGAGCCGGACTTCACCTGCGCCAAGGCCGTTGCGGACGAGACGCGCAAAAACGAAAACATCACGATTCATTATAATGTGGAAGTGGAGGAAGTCACCGGTGACTCCATCCTTCGCAAGATCACCTGGTTCAACAACGTCACCGGCGAAAAGACCACCTACGAGCCGGAGAACGGCTCCACCTTCGGCGTCTTCGTCTTCGCGGGCTACGCGCCCTCGACGGAGCTCGTGAAGGGGCTCTGTGATCTGGACGAAGGCGGTTATGTCGTCACCGACAGGACCCAGAAGACGACGCGGGACGGCCTCTATGCCGCGGGCGATGTCTGTATCAAGAACCTGCGCCAGGTCGTGACCGCCACGGGCGACGGTGCGCTGGCCGCAACGGAGCTGGAAAAATACTGCACGCAGATGCAGGCAAAGACCGGCATCCGTCCGGTGCAGCCGCCGGTACGGCGCGCGGCGCTTCATGCCCCCGTCGATGCCTCGCCCTCGGAAAAGCAGGCGGACAAAAACGAACTCTTCTCCGGCGAAATGCTGCAGCAGCTCAACACGGTCTTCGACCGCATGGAGGAAAAGCTCGTGCTGCATGTCTATCCCGACAGCCGCAACGTCTCGACGGAGCTGAAGGGCTACATGGACTCGCTTGCGGATTTGACGGACAAGCTCATCGTCAAAACGGAAGCGGTCTCCGATGCGGAGCCCGCGGTGCGCCCCTGCGTGCGCGTGGAAAAGGAAGACGGCACGGAAACGGGCCTTGCCTTCCACGGCGTGCCCGGCGGACATGAGTTTACCTCCTTTGTCTTAGGGCTTTACAACGCCTCCTCCGCGGGACAGAAGATCTCCGACGAATCCCGCGCGCGCATCGCGACGATCGAAAAGGACACACACATCACGATCATGGTGTCCCTGACCTGCACGATGTGTCCGGAGCTGGTGACGGCCGCGCAGCGGATTGCCACGCTCTCGCCGCATGTGACGACGGACGTGTATGACCTGAACCACTTCCCGGACCTCAGGGACACATACGACGTGATGAGCGTGCCCTGCTTTGTGATCGGGGATAAGGCGCCCGCCTTCGGGAAAAAGGATGTGGACCAGCTGCTCGATCTTATGTTGTGATTTTTTTTGACGGTCGCCCTTTTTTATGATACTATGAGGGGGATGCAGACAGACAGGACACCGGAAAATCTCTATGACGTAGCGATCATCGGTGCCGGCCCGGCGGGGCTGACGGCGGCGCTTTATCTTGCACGCGCCTGCTACCGCGTCATTCTCTTTGAGAAGGAACCGCAGGGCGGCCTCGTGCGCATCGTCCGTGAAATCGTCAATTATCCCGGCACCATGTCCGTGTCCGGAAATGATCTCTTAAGCAACATGCGTACGCATGCGGAATCCTTCGGCGCGGAATTTCACCGCGCCGAAGTGACTTCTCTGGAAGCGCTGGACCGTGACATCAAGCGGGTGATCACAAAGGACGGCGTCTATCACTGTTATGGCGTGCTGGTTGCCACCGGTGCGCCGCCCAAGGCGCTCGGTTTCAAGGGAGAAGAGCTTTTCCGCGGACGCGGCATCTCCTACACGCCCACCGTGGATGCGGAGTATTTTACCGGCAAGGAAATCTTTGTGATCGGTTCCGGCACAACCGCGGCGGAGGATTCGCTCTTCCTGACCAAGTACGCCACCCATGTCACGGTGCTGGTGCCCGCTGCGGATTACAGCTGTCTGCCCGGCTTCTGGGCGGATGCCGAAAAGCATCCCCTCGTCACCATTCACAAAAACGTCAGGGTGAAGGAAGTCTCCGGGGATTCCCTTGTGCGCACGCTCGTCTGGGAGGATCTTTCGGACGGCAGTACGCATACCTTTGCGCCGGAAAGCGGTGATACCTTCGGCATTTTCATCCTGACCGGCCATCTCCCGGACTCCTCGCTCCTGCAGGGGCATGTGGATCTGGACGCGCTGAATTACGTGATGGTCGACAGCAAGCAGCGCACCTCGCTGCCCGGCGTCTACGCCGCGGGCGATCTCTGCTCCTATACCTTCCGCCAGACCTTAACCGCAGCCGCGGACGGCGCAAGAGCCGCGAACAATCTGATCAAGCATGTCTTTCGCATGCAGCAGAAACTCGGCATCGTTCCGGTGCAGCAGGTCCGGCGCGCCGCGGCGCACAGAACCGTGGACGCGGAAACGGATACCTCCAAAACCACCAAAGGTTCTTCGATCTTCTCGCCGGAAATGCTGGCGCAGTTAAACGAAGTCTTCTTCCTGATGGAGAAGGATCTTGTGCTGCATATCTTCCCGGATTCCAGCAAGGCCTCGGAGGAGCTGACGCGCTACGTCGGCGCACTCTCCGGCTATGCCTCGAAGCTGGAGGTCTATGAGGACTTCCCGGATGATGAGGAACAGGACATCCGTCCCTATGTCCGCGCGGAGTACAAGGACGGCGCATCGACGGGGCTTGTCTTTCACGGGATGCCCGGCGGAAATGAATTCACCGCCTTTGTCCTCGGACTTTACAATGCTTCCTGTCACGGACAGGAGGTTCCGGAGGATGTGCGGAAAAAAATCGAAGCGGTCGACCGTGACATTCACTTCACGGTTTTTGTCACGCTCACCTGCGGCGTCTGTCCGGAGCTTGTCACCGCCGTGCAGCGCATTGTCACCTTAAACGAACGCATCTCCTGTGATGTCTACGACCTCAATCACTTCCCGCAGCTGCGTGACAAATACAGCGTGATGAGCGTGCCCTGTTATTTTATCAATGACGGTCCGCTGATGTACGGAAAAAAGACGGTGGAGCAGCTGGCGGAACTGCTTGGCTGAAATCACGGATTCTTAACGAAAGCATGCAGCAAGTGCATGCTTTCTGCCTTCTATCCCAACGCAACGTCAAGAATCATCATGACACTGAATCCCACGGCGAAGGTGATCGTGCCGAGGTTCGAGTGCTCTCCCACGCTCGTCTCCGGAATCAGCTCCTCCACGACGACATAGATCATGGCGCCCGCGGCAAAGCTCAACAGATAAGGCAAGGCCGGAACGACGATGCTCATAAAGAAGATCGTCAGCACCGCACCGATCGGCTCCACGATGCCGGAGAGCATCCCGCCGAGGAAGGATTTGAGCTTACTGTCGCCGTTCGCGTGCATCGGCATGGAGATGATGGCACCCTCCGGAAAGTTCTGAATGGCGATACCGAGCGCCAGCGCCATCGCACCGCCCAAAGTGATCCCGCCCTGACCGGAAAGATAGCCCGCAAAGACCACGCCCACCGCCATCCCCTCCGGGATGTTGTGCAGGGTGACGGCAAGGATCAGCATCGTCGTGCGGGTGAGGGTGGAGGCCGGTCCCTCCGCCTTGTCCGCAAAGGTGTGCAGATGGGGAATCAGATGATCGAGGGCCAAAAGAAAGAGGATGCCGATCCAGAAGCCCACGGCCGCCGGCACAAAGGACCATTTTCCCATGCCTTCACTTTGCTCGATCGCGGGGATTAAGAGACTCCAGACGCTCGCTGCCGTCATGACACCCGCGGCAAAGCCCTGTAAGCCCCGCTGCACGTTGTCGTTGAGTGTGCCGCGCATAAAGAAGACGCAGGCCGCGCCAAGCGTCGTCCCCAAAAACGGTATCAGTAATCCCTGTGCAACCGCAAGCATATCTTCATCCTCAAAAAATTTGCCCCGGGAAGCCGCTGGGGTTCCCCGGGGCGTAACTGTTTTTCTGTGACTGTATCTGTTTACTGTTTGACCGCGAAGGCCGCCATGCCCGGATAGACCGAGGAGGCGCCGAGGTCTTCCTCGATGCGCAGCAGCTGGTTGTACTTCGCGACGCGCTCCGAGCGGCTCGGGGCGCCGGTCTTGATCTGGCCGGTGTTTAAAGCAACCGCAAGGTCTGCGATTGTCGTGTCTTCCGTCTCGCCGGAGCGGTGGCTGGTAACGCAGGTGTAGCCTGCCTTGTGCGCCATCTTGATCGCCTCAAGGGTCTCGGACACGGAGCCGATCTGGTTGAGCTTGATCAGGATGGAGTTGCCCACGCCCATGTCGATGCCCTTCTTTAAGCGCTTCGTGTTCGTGACGAAGAGATCATCGCCGACGAGCTGTACCTTATCTCCCAGCGTCTTCGTCAGCTTCTGCCAGCCGGCCCAGTCCTCCTCATCCAGCGCGTCCTCGATCGAGATGATCGGGTACTTCTTGCAAAGATCCGCCCAGTATTTGATCAGGGAATCCGAGGTGAATTTCTTCTTCGCCTTCGGCAGGATGTATTCGCCCTTCTTCTTTCCCTTCCATTCGGAGGAGGCCGCATCCATCGCGATCATGAAGTCCTTGCCGGGCTTGTAGCCCGCTTTTTTGATGGCGTCCATGATGTATTTCAGCGCGTCCTCATCACTCTTTAAGTTCGGTGCAAAGCCGCCCTCGTCACCGACGGAGGTGCTAAGGCCCTTGCTCTTTAAGATCGAAGCCAGGCTGTGGAAGACTTCCGCGCACTGACGCAGCGCCTCTTTGAAGCTCTTCGCGCCGACCGGCATGACCATAAATTCCTGGATGTCCACGGTGTTGGCCGCATGTGCGCCGCCGTTTAAGATGTTCATCATCGGGACGGGCATGCGGTTCGCGTTTAAGCCGCCGAGGAACTTGTACAACGGGATGTCCAGCGCCTTCGCCGCCGCCTTGCAGGCTGCGATCGAAACGGCGAGGATCGCGTTTGCGCCGAGCTTCGACTTGTCCGCCGTGCCGTCCGCCTTGATCATGGCGGCATCCACCGCGTAGATGTCCTGCGCGTCCATGCCGATCACGGCCTTGGCGATCGTCGTGTTGATGTTCTTGACCGCCTTCTCGACGCCCTTGCCGAGATAGCGCTTCGGATCCTTGTCGCGCAGCTCCAGCGCCTCGAACTCACCCGTGGATGCGCCGGAAGGAGCGGCGCCGACGCCCGTGAAGACACCGTATTCGCTTTCGACGGTGACCTCCGCCTCGACGGTCGGGTTGCCGCGGGAGTCAAGAATCTCCCTGCCCTTTACGTCCACGATTTCCAGAAAATTGTTCGTCATAACATACACCTCGTTTTGTGAAAAAGATAAGGTTAATGGGTTCCGGTGGAAACTTTCCTTATTTTAACGCAATTTCACGATTACTTCAACTGCTTCGCCACTTCCTCCGCCTCGTCCAGGACGCGCGCGAATTTTTTCATCGCCTGCTCGATCGGCGCCGTCTTCGTGAGATCGACACCCGCATGCTTCAGCGCATCAATCGGGTCACAGGAACCGCCCAGCGACAGGAATTCGAGGTACTTCTTCACGGCCGCATCTCCTTTTGTCAGGATGCCGTCGGAAAGCGCCACGGCAGCGGAATAACCCGTCGCGTATTTATACACATAGAAGGGGCGGTAGAAATGCGGGATGCGGGACCATTCGTACTGCACCGCCTCGTCGATGATGAGGTCCTTGCCGAAGTAATCCTTAATCAGGCCGAGATACAGCCTGTTCAGCTCCGTCGCGTTCAGCGCCCTGCCGCTCTCCTGCATCGCATGGGCCTTCATCTCAAATTCCGCAAACATCGTCTGGCGGAAGACCGTCGCCTTGAAGCCTTCCAGATACTGGTTTAACAGGGCCATGCGCTGCTTCGGTGCCTTTGTCCTTTGCAGAAGCGTCTCCACCAGCAGGTTTTCGTTGACGGTGGAGGCCACCTCCGCCACGAAGATCGTGTAGCCCGCGTACTGCGGCGGCTGGTGTTTTTTGGAATACCAGGAATGCATGGAATGCCCCATCTCATGAATCAGCGTGGAGACATCATTCAGCGTGCCGTTGTAATTGAGCAGGATGTAGGGATTGGATTCATAAGAGCCGCCGCTGTAAGCGCCGCCGCGCTTGCCCCGGTTCGGATAGACATCGATCCAGCGGTCGCGGAAGGCCTTCTTCACGGTGTCCGTGTATTCCTTGCCGAGAACGGAAACCGCTTCCAGCACCAGCTTCTGCGCCTGCTCATAAGTGTAATGACCCGCGGCCGCGCCTGCCAGCGGTGCGTAGATATCATAATAATGCAGGTCACGGATGCCGAGGATCTTTTTGCGGAGCTTTAAGTAACGGTACATCGTCGGCATGTGCTTATGGATGGTTTTGATCAGACCGTCGTACACGGCGGCAGGAATGTTTTCGTTATGCATCCCCGCGGCGCGGCTGCCGGCGAAATGACGCATCCTTGCGCCCGCCGCGTCCGTCTTGACCTGCGCGGCATAGGTCGCAGCAAAGGTGTTGTTGTGTTCGCCGTAGGTTTTGTAAAAACCGTCAAAGGCGTTTTTGCGAAGCGTCCGGTCCGTTGAGCGCTGCAGCAGAATATAATTGGACTCCGTCAGTTCCTGCGTCTTTCCCTTTGCGTCCTTCACGGGCGCAAAGACGAGATCCGCATCCATCAGCGTGTTTGCCACCTCACGCGGAGTCGCAAAGCTCTCTCCCATCTGCGCCAGCACGTTTTCCTGCTCCGCGCTTAAGGTATGGGGCTGTGCGCGCAGGAGCTTCTCCATGTTATAGCGGAAGTCCGCGAGTGCCTTGTCCTTCGCGATTTTCTCAAGCTTTGCCTTCGGCAGGGAGAGGATCTCCGGCTCGATATAGGCGGACGCCGTATTGATCGCGACGTATTTGGCGAACACCCTGGCGTACATCGACTGCGCCTTGTCCGCGCGCGTGTCCTCATCCTTGCGCTGGTGCGCGTAGGAAAAGAGGTTTTCCACCTTCAGTTCGATCTTTGTCATCGTTTTGTAGCAGCGTGCGATCGTCTTCGCGTCCTTGAGCTTCCCCTGAAACTGCGCGATCTTCGGGAGCTCCTTGTCCAGCTCCTTCAGTGCCTTTTCCCAGGCCGCGTCGTTCTTGAAAAGAGAAGTCAGATCCCAGAAATAACGTTTGTCCATATCCTTGCGTTCTTTGAGTTTTTCCGCCATGTGAACCTCCAAAATGTGATAGAATAAGTACGTTCATTATTATAGCACACTTTGGAGGAGATATGCGCTACAAGCTTGCAATCTTTGACATGGACGGAACGATACTGGACACACTGGAGGATATCCGCGATGCGACAAACCACGTGCTGAAGGAAGCGGGCTTTCCGGAGCGCAGCACGGAGGAGGTCCGGGCGGTCGTCGGGAACGGCGCCCTGCAGCTGATCACCGAAAGCGCGCCCGCGGGAACCCCGGCGCCCGTCTGCAAAGAGCTGCTTGCGACCTTTCAGACATACTACCGCGCGCACAGCAATGACAAAACCCGCGCCTATGAGGGTGTGCCGGAGTTGCTGCGGGACTTAAAGGATGCGGGCGTCACGCTCGCCGTCGTTTCCAACAAACCGGATGCCGCGGTTCCCCCGCTCTGTGATCTGTATTTCAAGGGGCTCTTTGATCTGGCCATCGGCGAACGCGATGACATCAAAAGAAAGCCCGCGCCGGACATGGTGGAATACGCGCTCCGCACCCTCGGCTTTGAAAAAAAAGACGCCGTCTATATCGGAGATTCCGAGGTGGATGTGCAGACCGCAGGCAATGCCGGTCTTGATCTGATCGCCGTGAACTGGGGCTTCCGCACCGTCGAAGAATTAAAAAAAGCGGGCGCGGAAACCATCGTCTCCGCGCCCGGGGAAGTGTTTCGTCTGATTCACTCATGAAAAAGGTACCACATGCTTTACGGCATCCTTTGCGCCGATCACGGCATCGCCGTTGTCAATGTCAATCAGCTCATAGCGGTCATTCCCCATACCGAGTTCCTTCATGTAGGCCAGCTGCCGTAACCCGTGGCGCGTCGTGATGCGCTCCACCAGCGCCGCGTTGTCCTTTTGCTCCATGGCAAAGACAAGATCGACGCAGGCCGTGTCCGCCGCAAGAATGTCAAAGGATGCAATGATGCCGACATTGGGCGTCACCACCGGCTCCGCCGCCACGCCTTCGCAGTCACAGGAAACCGACATGTTGCGCATCACGTTGATAAAGGCAATCTTGCCGGCGAAATGATCGACCGTGGCCTTTGTGGATTCCGCCATGCGCTCCATCAGCTCCTCCATATCGATGCCCCACTGGTCACCGCCGGGACGCGTGTGGATCATGGCCTTGCCAATGCGTCCGTCCGCGCAGCCGATACCGATGTTTTTGTTGGAGCCGCCAAAGCCTCCCATCGCATGGCCCTTGAAATGTGTCAGCGCAAGGAAGGAATCATAATTCAGCAGATTGCGGCCCATGCTCATCTCCGTGAACCACTTGCCGCCCTTGACCGGCAGCATCACCGTGCCGTCCTCGTCCATGATGTCAACGGTGGTAAACTCCGTCCAGCCGTTCACATCCAGTGTCTTGCGGTGATCCTCCGTCGTATAGCGGCCGCCTTCGTAATACGCATTGGTCTCCACGACCGTGGCGCCCTGCAGCTTCTCCGCAAGCAGTTCCTTCACCCACGGACGCGGGATGATGTTCGGTCCGTTCGGTTCTCCCGTGTGAAGCTTCACCGCGATCTTTCCCTGCAGCACACTGCTCACGCGGTCATAAATCTTTTTCAGTCCCGCGGCGGACAAATCCCTCGTAAAAAAGACCAGCGAGCTTCCGCCCTCACGTTCCTCAAAAGGAATGTACCTGTCGCCGCCTGTTCCCGGTAAAATCTTCTGATTTGCCATATCTGACCCTCCTTGTGGCCTGTTCTTTGCGGTACCCCTTTATTATATCACCTGATGCAATATTCCTGTCCTTCTCATTCTGCAAGAAATTGCAGGATTTCCTCCCAATACCGCGTCAGTGCCTCGTCCGATCCCGTGTAGATTTCATGCTTCGTGTCCGGGATTTCGACGAGGCGTGCGTGCGCCGTACGGGCGACAAATTCCTCCTGTCCCTTCCGCGTCACAAGACCGTCGTTGCCGGCGGAAAAGACCAGCACCTCCGCCGGAATCCTTGCGCAGATGGAGGGATCCCGCACGACCTGCGTGATGATGAACAGCTCCCGCACCATCTGCCAGGAGGCGCCCCAGGTCTGATAATCCCTGTCCGCTTCCACAAAATCTGCGTTGTATTTCCAGCGGCAGTACGTCCCGGAATGACTGTGCTCAAAGCTCCACTTCCCGGTATAGGGCTTCATGCCCGGCGCGTAATGCGCGGCCAGGGGCGTGTGGCTCGCCGCCTCCACCAGGGGCTTTTCCACCTGCATCCGCGCCTTGCCCCGCTTGATTTCCATCATCGGCGAGCTTAAGACCGCCTTCGGGAAAAGCTTCGGACGAAGCGCAAGATAAAGGCCCCCGAGCGCACCGCCCATGGAGTGTCCGAAATAATACAGCGGCGCGTCATCCGTTTTGAGCGGCAGCACCAGGCGGTGGATGTAACGGTCAATATCCCTTAGGAACAGACGGTAGTCCGGGACATGCAGGAGATACGGATCCTCCACATGCCGGAAGGACATGCCGTGCCCGCGCAGCTGCAGCTGCCTGACATGATATCCCGCCTGCAGAAAGTAATACACGTTTTCATAATACTTCGGGAGGGATTCCAGATAGCCGTGGATCATGACGATCGTCCCGCGCGCAGGACGCACGTCCGTATCGTAATGCTCATACCACAGCGCGACGTCTTCTTCCGCAACAAAGAATCCCGTCGTCCTGCGTTTTTCCAGATCCGGCAGAACCTCCTCGTAAAAACGCTGCGGAAACTGCTCCTCCGTGATGATTGCGGGCTGTGGCATGACGCTGTCTCCTTTCATTTGTAAAAAGGCTGTTATTGCTTTATTGTACCAAATCGCTTACGCGATGGCCACCTCCACGTAATGTCTCGACGGCGTTAGTTTACTGTCAGTTGGATAAAACGAGAAATCTCCCTTTGAGAATGGCCTTGAACCACTGCCGCCTACATCTTATCCGCTTTCTTCCTGTCCGTCAAATGTTACCGATCTGTTCCCTGATGGCAAGTATCTT
>JAFSPF010000106.1 GCA_017443065.1 Lachnospiraceae bacterium | reverse complement strand
TATCCTGCCTTTTTGGAAAATGCCTTAATAAGATAGAGCAAATATCCTCCCAGAACAACAACGATTATTAAAAGGTTGAGAATCATTTCTGCCTGTGGGCTCAGACTACCTTCGGCGCTAAACACTCTAAGCGCATTGTTGGCTGAATGGAATACGATACACGGAACTAGCGACTTTCCGTGATAGAAGATCAACACAAGAACGAAACCGACGAGAACGGCAAATACAACCTGTACAATGGTAGACTGAATATCCTGCCCACTTCCGTTGAACAGATTCACGACGTGTCCAAGGCCGAATGTCAGGGCAGATACGATGATTGCTATTTTCAGATTGTCCTTCTCCATCGCACGAAATAGCAGTCCGCGGAAAATGACTTCTTCCAGGAAACCGACACAGCACATGCTGATGAAAAACAGCAATGCTTCCGGAAAGCCATATTGTAGCTTTATCCCGTACCAAAAAGCAGTTGACGCGGTAATGATTAGCGGAAAGTAATACAAAAACCGCTTCGCGGGGATGACCGATCTGCCAAAACCGTATTTTTCGCTCAGATGATTCTTTCGTATCCAGAAAAACAGGATCAGAGACATCACAACATGCAGCGCAGCGGTTACGGATTTGGTGATTCCGATGCTTTCCGACAGTTGATCTGCCAGACTGGTCAAGACGACATAGGCGACGATCCACAGGATCGCGAATGTGCTCTCACTTTTTTTATAGAGTCTCGTCATTTTAATCCCATCCTTTCTAATCCTTCGGCAATCGTAATTAAGGCTTTTCGAATCGCTTCTGGATCGTATTTCACCGCATTGTTTGCAATCAAGCTGGCATAGCCGTGAACAAGGGCTGCCAGCGGTTCAAAAAAAGAGACCGCTTCCTCCGGGGTTAAGCCATCCTCTTCACATACAACAGAAAGAATGCCTTCGGTTTCTGGTGCTCGGATCAACTCTTCCATAGAAAAACCGGAAAAACGTCCGGACTGAAAAAGAAATCGGAACAGTTGCGGTTCTTCTTCTGCAAATCGAATATACCGAAGCCCGATTTCCAGCAGATCTCCACCCGCAAGAATATACTCATTGTGAAAGGCATCTGCCTTTCGGTAAATCAGTTCTTTCAGCGTGTCCAGACTAGGGAACTGATACATGATCGGCTGTGTAGAGCAGCCAAGGAAGGCGGCAAGGTTTCTGACAGTCAGATAATCATGACCTCTTTCCTGAATCAGCCGGAAGGCTCCTTCGATAATTGCTTCTTTTGTTGTCGTTGGTTTTTTCGGCATCAAAGTCACCTCATAATACTATAACAATCGTTATAGTACAATGGTTTGGCTCTGTTGTCAATAACAGAAAGCGTTTTGAACAGAAAAGACTGCTATAGTTTTTCGAGTGCTGCAAGGCAAAGCCATGGGGCGGTGTGTTATACTATACAGCATGGAGACGAAGATGAATGATTACATGATCCGGGCAACGGCCCGCAGAAAGGGACAGCAGGAGGCGGAACTCCGCGCCTTTGCCGTTTCCGCAAGAGGCGTTGCGGAAGAGGCAAGACGCGCGCACGACACGACGCCTGTCGTGACGGCGGCACTCGGGCGAACGATGTGTGCCGCGCTGATGATGGGCGATATGCTGAAGGAGGATGACGATCTTCTGACCATCCGCATCGACAGCGACGGCCCGATGCGCGGGCTGACCGTGACTGCGGACCGGAACGGCCATGTCAAAGGCTACCCCAACCGGAACGCGGTGCTGGTACCGAACCGCGCGGACGGACATCTGGATGTGGGTGCTGCGGTCGGCAAAGGGACGCTCACCGTGATCCGTGATCTCGGCTTAAAGGATCCGTATGTCGGAACGATCGATCTGCAAAGCGGGGAAATCGCGGAAGACCTGACCTATTATTTTGCCGTGAGCGAGCAGATTCCGTCCTCGGTGGGCCTGGGTGTGCTTGTGGGAGGAGACAAAAGCGTTCTACAGGCGGGCGGCTTCCTTATCCAACTGATGCCCTTTGCCTCGGAAGAGACGATCACACAGCTGGAACAGAATATCCGTCAGGCACCTGCCGTCACCGAGCTTCTGCGGGAGGGACTCTCCCCAGAGGACATGCTGGCGCGTCTTCTGGACGGATTCTCATTGGAAGTTACGGAAACACTTCCGGTTGCTTTTCACTGCAACTGTTCCAAGGAACGGGTGGAAAAAGCGCTGCTGCTGATCGGAAAGGACGCGCTGGAAGAGATCGCAAAGGACGGCAAAGAAGAAAAGGTCAACTGCCGCTTCTGTAATAAATCGTATGTGTTTTCTCCGGAAGAGCTGAAGAAGATTCTTTCAAGACGTTCTGAGGCGTCAGTCTGACGCTTCGCTCACATACCGCTCCCACACCTCCGGCATTTTTTCCCGGATCAGTCTGGCGTAGGGATCCTCAGGCGTTTCGATCATGTTCTTTTCCCTGAGCTCGGCAATCAGGCTCCGTTTCTGTCCTTCCCTGGCGGCGTCGGACAGCTGATCGTACCGCTGCAGGAACATTTTGCCCTCCTCCACGCAGCGCAATATCTCATCGTACGCATCGGGAATCTCTTCACAGGAGGTCACGGGGACTTCCTGCGTTGCAAGAAAGGCATGTTTGTAATCCCTGAGCGGCGCTACCTGCGCGGAGGAAACGTCGACCGTGTAGATACAGCCCTTCTTTCCCTTTGCGCAGTCTTCGACCATCCCCTCCCAGTATTCCGTGTAGATCGGGCGGAGGTCTCCTTTTTCCAGCATTTCCTTTGTGAATCCGTAGGGAAACCAGTAATACGGCCGTTCGACCGCATTACAGAGATAGAGCAGGGCGATCTCCCGCACCGTTGCAAGGTAAACATACGGCCTTCCGTGATCGGCGAGCCGCGGCTCCAGTGTGGTAATGCCTGTGGTGTTGCTACCGTGGTAAAGAATCATACAAAAATGATACCACACAAACCCTCTGCCGGAAAGTGCAAATCTCCCTTTGTACGCATAAGACTTCCGTGTTCAGGAACAGAATTCCGGGCCTTTACGCTGTGACGTGGTGAATCATCCGCCGGATATCTTCGTTTTCATTCAGGGGAACCAGCCGGACGCCGGGATGCGTTCGTTGCCAGACGACAAACAATTCGTGTGCGAAGCCCTGTCCGATCCAGTCGACGCCCGCGAAATCCAGTTCGACAACCTCAAACAGTTCCAGGCGTTCCGCAAGGTGTTTCGCCTGCGATCTGGAAACCGGTGTGGGAAAGAAATGTGAAATCGGAATACTCATAAACCATCCTTCGTTTTACGTTAACAGAGTAAAAATAACAATAGGGCTGTTAAAAATATCGTTAAATCAAATGAAATTATCTTTATTATACGAAATAGTTGCGATAAAACAAGAAGAGCGTTGTTCAACGACGCTTTTTTTTGTATAATGAAAGAAAAAGCGCATAAATATAGGGTTTTGGAGGCATATGGAAGAGCGTTTTCTGATTGGTGCAAAGCATTTTATATGGAATAAAGCTAAGGAAAAGGAAAACATCCGTAAGCACGGTATTGATTTTCGTACGGCATCGTTTGTCTTTAATGATGATGATGCCTTGGAGGCAGAAAATATAGTGTACGATGCGTTTGAACTTCGTGAAGAACGTATTGGGGAACCGACAGATAAGGGTGAACAAAAAGCAACAATCAACGAAGATGGCGAACCGGAGCCGACAGATCATCGGATTAGCACGGAAAAGGCGGTGCCCAAGGCCGTGATAGGAGAAGTGCATGGCATTTTGTTCGTCGTTTTCACTGAGAGAATTATGGAGGAAATCGCTTTCACCAGAATCATCTCAGCAAGACCGGCAACGAAACATGAGGCAGAGGCGTATTTTGAAATGAAGTATGCGGACGGTAAAAGGGAAAACTGATATGAAAAAAAAATCCGGCAATATGGAGCGGTATCTTCAGGACGACTTTCTGAATACGGCATCTCTGGAAGAATTGAGAACAGCACTGGACGAAACCACCGTGGAGATTGATGGGAAGCGGTTTGTTAAAGCACGTATCCGCGAAGCGCTTGGGAGAAAAGAGGCAGAACTGGCCAATCGCCAGCCGGGAGATCCCGGGACGATGGAAAATCCGATTATAAAAAACGGCTATGCTTATGTTTATACGAAAACAAACAGGTTGGCTCTGATCAGCGGATATGGAAAAAATGCGGAACTGGACAGTCCGGACGAGGAAACAACAATAGCAATGATTCTTTATAAGGATGATGAACCGAGCGAAGAACAAATAGAAATGATCTATGCCGCCGCAAACAAGGCACAGGAAGAGGATCCTGCGTGTCCGCTGCTTTCGGACGAAATGCTGGAACGCCTTCGTCAATTTGGACGGCAAAGAAATCTGTCACGTCAGAAAGCATAGTGGTATTACGTCTGTTTACACCCAAAAAACAACCCATGGCAATCATCGTCAATTGCGACGCAAAAGGGAAGCAGCGGATGCAGGCGATTGAAATAAACAAACTGACAAAGAACTACGGGCGCGTCCGGGGGATTGCGGATCTTTCACTGCAGGTGGAGGAGGGTGCGTTCTTTGGTTTCATCGGGCCAAACGGCGCCGGAAAGTCGACAACGATCCGGACGCTGCTGGGGTTCATCCGGCCAAGTGCCGGAAGCGCCACGGTATTCGGCAGGGACATTGTCAGGGAATCTGAGGAAATCCGCGCGCTGACCGGATATCTGCCCTCGGAGGCGCAGTTCCACCACGGGATGAAGGTCCGGGACATCTTGAAACTCTCCGCCGCCCTGCGCGGGGCGGATTGCCATGCGGAGGCTTCCCTTCTCTGCGAAAGACTTCAGCTCGATGTCACGAGAAAGGCGGAGGACCTCTCCTTTGGCAACCGCAAAAAAGTGGCGATTGTATGCGCGCTGCAGCACAAACCGAAGCTGCTCATTCTGGATGAACCGACAAGCGGTCTTGACCCTCTGATGCAGCACGCGTTTTTTGAAATCATACGGGAACGTCATGCGGAGGGCGCGACCGTCTTTTTGTCCAGTCACATCCTGTCCGAGATCGAACACAACTGCACAAAGGCCGCCATTATCCGCGAAGGAACGGTAATCGCCCACGATGCCGTTTCCGCGCTTGCCGGCAAAAAAGCAAGGCGCGTGACCCTGCGCGGCGATGTGCGGGCCGCACTGCAGGAGGAACTGCAGACACTTTCCGGTGTAAGGGATTTTCACGGGTTTTCCCCTTCCGCGGAAAAGGAGCATGCGTCGGACAGCATACACTTCCTGTTTGACGGAAAGACCGCGGAGCTCCTGCAGATGCTCGCCGCGTCCGGGGTGCAGGACGTGACCATCGCGGAACCCGATCTGGAAGAGATTTTCATGCATTATTACGAGTGAGGAATCACATGACTCTGTTGCTGCACGAATGGAAAAGAGGCCTGAAAACACTACTCATCTGGACCGTTGCCATCTCGGCCTTCATGATGATCTGTGTCTTTCTCTTTCCGGAGATGAAGGGCATGATGGGGGATGTCGGCGATATCTTTTCCGGCATGGGCGCCTTTACAAAAGCCTTCGGCATGGACCGTCTGGACTTTGGCTCCTTCCGCGGTTATTACGGAATCGAGTGCGGCAATGTCCTCGGCATCGGCGGTGCGCTTTTTGCAGCCCTTCTGGGGATCGGCATGCTCGCCAAGGAGGAGGGAAACCATACGGCGGAGTTTCTGTTTGCGCATCCCCTAAGCCGCACGCGGGCAGTTGCGGAAAAGGGGCTGGCCGTCTTGCTGCAGATCCTTGTCTGCAACGCGGTGGTCTTTCTCCTTTCGGCCGTCTCGATCCTTGCCATCGGCGAGCCGGTGTTCTGGAAGGAGCTGATCCTCCTGCACACCGCCTTTTTGCTGCTGCAGATACAGCTTGCGGGCATCTGCTTTGGCATCTCCGCGCTCCTACACCGCAATAACGCCGGCATCGGTCTCGGGCTCGCGCTCGCATTTTATTTCCTGAACCTCATCGCAAACATCAGCGACAGCGCTTCTTTTCTGAAGTATCTCACGCCCTTTGCGTACACGGAGGCCTCCGACATCCTGCATGACGGCAGCCTGCAGTTTGGCTACATCGCACCCGGCATGTGTTTTCTGCTTGCGGGGATTCTGCTGGCCTTCATCGCTTACCGCAGGAAGGATTTGCGGTAGATTGTAACGAATGCCGGCACTTATGCCCGGTAAACTTTTTTTATGCTTAAGTTCCCATAGGTTTCAATCAGCAGCATCGGTTCACGGATGACCTGTGTCTCCTCATTTTCATCTTTGTATGCGACAAAAAAACGGGATGTGATGTACGGCGCGCGGTATCTGGCATCGTAGATGTTGGGGCTGACCAGGGGATAGTCCCCCTCGAGCAGGACCTCATTTTTCGCAAGCGTCTTTTCGATCAGCTCCTCCGTTTCCGTATGGAACTGTTCCATCTGTTTTACAAGCGCCTCGTCCGCCTCTGGAAGCGTCGCTGCGGGCGCAATTCCCTGCAACATACCGTCGGCAAAGGGTATGTCCGTGAAAGCCTCGGGATCAAAGTC
>JAFSPF010000014.1 GCA_017443065.1 Lachnospiraceae bacterium | reverse complement strand
TTGCATGATCTTCACTCCCCCCGAGAATGGTGTCTGTGCCTCTGAACAATATCATAGCATACTTTCACAGAATATCCAACAGCAGCAGGGCGGGGACGAGGTGCATCAGAATCAGCACGATCATGAGGAGGGCGGTCAGGGCGTAACGGTACGTTCCCTTCTCCGCGCGGTTTTCCTGCAGCCAGGCACCGAGCATCCCGCGCTTTGCGCTCATGACGAAGACGGCGGAAATGAGCATCATGCCGAAGAAAAGATAGTAAAGAAGCGCCTGTGCGTTCTCCGGAAGAAATGCGCAGAGCGTATCGGCCAGATCCCCGAGCACGAAATTGTTGATGAAGTGCATGAGGATGGCCCAGTGCAGGGAGTAGCGCAGGGTGACAAAGCCTAAGACCAGTCCCGCCTGGAAGGCGAAGACGGCCTGCGGCAGGTTTTCGTGCATGACGGCAAAGGCAAAAGCGGAAAAGACGATGGCAAACACCTTCCCGAAGCGCTGCGTTAAGCGAAGACAAAAGCCGCGGTAAACCAGCTCCTCCGCGACGGGCGCGACGACGGCGGCATAGAACAGCATCATGGGAGAGGTGGAGGTCAGGGTCGCATAAACAAGGCTGCTTTCCATCGAGAGACCGAGCGCGTTCAGCAGCGCCTCCAGCCCAAGCTCCAGCAGGGTGCTCGTCATCTGCGCGGAAAAGAAAACGATCAGAAACAGCAGGAAGGCGGGCGGTGTCATCTCGCGTCCCGACCGCGCAAAGAGCACCGGGACGGACATGGTCCTGCGGTACAGGAAGAACAACACCGCAACGCCTGCCACGGCGCCGAGTGTGGCCAGATGCCAGTAAAAACGTCCGTCGGAGAGAAACTCCGAGGGCAGCACAAAAAGCAGCGTCGTCAGGGAATAAAGGATCATCCCGAAGGCGGTCAGATTGATGTGGTCGCGTACCTCGCGCGGGTCTGCTGTTTTCTCCCCTTGTTCCATGCGTCTATTCTACTATATGTGCCGCCGTTGTGCATCCGTGCGGGCAAGTTGCATCAGACGGTTTCTTTTTCCGCGGAAAATGGATATAATAGTGGTACTTTTACACAGAAAGAAGGGATGTGACCATGGAGATTCTCTACCGTTCCACCAGGGGCAGCAGGGACATTGCTTCCGCCTCCGCGGCCATGCTGAACGGGCTGGCGCCCGACGGCGGGCTTTACGTGCCGGATCATCTGCCGCACCTCGAAAAATCATGGACGGAGCTTGCGCAGATGTCCTATCACGGGATCGCGTATGAGGTGATGCGGCCCTTTCTTGCGGATTTTTCGGAGAAGGAGCTGAAGGCCTGTATCCGCGCGGCCTATGATAAAAAGTTTGACACGCCGCAGATCGCGCCGATCACCAAAGCGGACGGCAGATACTTTCTGGAGCTCTGGCACGGCAGCACGATGGCCTTCAAGGATATGGCGCTCTCCATCCTGCCGTACCTGATGGCAAACGCGGCGCATAAGCAAAACGAGGAGCGGGAGATCGTCATCCTGACCGCGACGAGCGGTGACACCGGGAAGGCCGCGCTCGCGGGCTTTGCGGATGTGCCGGGGACAAAGATCATCGTTTTTTACCCGAAGGACGGCGTTTCGCCGATCCAGGAAAAGCAGATGGTGACGCAGGAGGGCGAAAATGTTCTTGTTGTCGGGATCAACGGCAATTTCGATGATGCCCAGAACGGCGTGAAGGCCCTGTTCACGGACGAAGCGGAGCGGGAGCGGATGAACCGGAACATGCTTCGCTTTTCCTCCGCCAACTCCATCAACATCGGACGCCTCGTGCCGCAGATCGCGTATTATATCGCGGCCTATGCGGGGATGCTCCGGGAGGGGGAGATCGGCAACGGGTACAAAATCAACATCTGCGTCCCGACCGGCAACTTCGGAAACATCCTTGCCGCGTATTACGCGCAGTGGATGGGACTGCCGGTGAACAGGCTGATCTGTGCCTCCAATTCCAACAAGGTCCTGTTTGACTTTTTCAAGACGGGCACCTATGACAGAAACCGGGAATTCATCACGACGCAGTCACCCTCGATGGACATCCTGATTTCCTCCAACTTAGAGCGCCTGATTTATCACGCGACGGGAGACAGCGCGGAGAAGTGCGGTGCGCTGATGCACCAGCTTTCCCGTGACGGGCGTTATGACATCAGCAGGGAGATGGCGAAGGAGCTGACGTATTTTTCCGCGGGCTACGCGACGGAGGAGGAATGCGGAAAGGAAATTCGCACCCTCTTTGAGGACACGGGCTATCTGATCGATACCCACACCGCCGTGGGCGCTGCAGTCCATCGCAAATACGTAAAGGAAACGGGAGATGACACCGCGACGCTGATCGCTTCGACGGCCTCGCCTTATAAATTCCCGCGTGCCGTGTGGAATGCCCTGCAGGGGCGTGCGCTCGCGGACCGTACGCAGGATGCGGAGGACGAGCAGCTGGCGGAGCAACTGTCGAAGATGAGCGGGATGCCGCTGCCGGAGCCCTTCCTGCAGCTGAAACGCGCGCGCGTGCGGCACAAAGGAGTCTGCGAAAAGGACGGCATGCGTGCGGAGGTGGAACGCTTTCTCGGATTGTAAAAAAAGAAAGGGAGAACGCATATGGATGCGGCAATCATCAGGGAACGGCTGAGGGAACTGCGGGAGGCGATGCAAAAAGAGGGTATCGACTTCTATCTGATTCCTTCCTCGGATTATCATAACTCGGAATACGCGGCGCCCTTCTTCCAGACACGCGCGTACTTCAGCGGCTTTACGGGCTCCAACGGCACGCTTCTGGTGTCGAAGGAGGAGGCGGGGCTCTGGACGGACGGCCGTTATTTTGTCCAGGCGGCGGCGCAGTTAAAGGACACCGGCATCACCATGTATAAGATGATGGTGGCGGGAGAGCCGACCATCCTCGAATACTTAAAGGAACGGATGCCGGAGGGAAGCGTCTTAGGCTTTGACGGCATGACGCTGGCCGCGGAGACGGGCGTGGAGTATGCAAAGGAGCTGCAGGAGAAGAAGATCAAGTTCCGTTATGACAAGGACCTTGCCGCGGAGATTTGGAAGGACCGGCCGCCGCTTCCCTGCACGGAAGCCTTTGTGCTGCCGGAGGAGATTTCCGGTGCTTCCTATCTCATCAAGAGCACGGAGGTCCGTGCGAAGATGAAGGAATACGGGACGGAGGTGCTCTTCCTTGCGAAGCTGGATGACATCTGCTGGCTGACGAATCTGCGCGCGGCCGATGTCGCCTGCAATCCGGTGATGCTGTCCTATCTTTTGCTGACGATGGAGCATGCCTATCTCTTTGTGCAGCCGAAGGCCGTGACGGAGGAGGTGCGCGCCTACTGCAGGGAAAACGGCATCACGGTCATGGATTACGCAAAGACCCTTGCGCACATGTCCGGCTATGCGCCGACGGGGGACATGCTCTTTGACCGTTCGAATGTTTCCTATACGGTGTTCACGGTCCTCAGGCAGATTACCTTAAACCGCGGACATAAGCTGATCAACCGCCCCAATCCGACGCTGCTCTTAAAGGCCTGCAAAAACGAAACGGAGCTGCGGCACACGCGGGAAACGTACCTTGCGGACAGCGCGGTGCTGACGGAATTCCTCTACTGGGCGAAGCATCATGCCGGCAGGGAGCATCTTTCGGAAACGGACATCGCGGAAAAGATCGACGGAATGCGCGCGCAGATGGACGGCTTTCTGGATCTTTCCTTTGACACGATCGCGGGCTACGGCGCCAACGGCGCCATCGTCCATTACAAGCCGGAGAAGGAGACCGCGGCGAAGGCGGAGGAGAAGGGATTTCTTCTGGTGGATTCCGGCGGCAATTTCAAAACCGGCACGACGGACGTCACGCGCACGATCGCCCTGGGCGAGCTGACGGAGGAAATGAAAAAGCATTTCACTCTGGTCTGCGCGGCGATGCTGCGTCTTGCGAACGCCGTCTTTCCTTACGGCTGCACGGGACGCAACCTGGACACCTACGCGCGTGCGCCCCTCTGGGCGGAGGGACTGGACTACCAGCACGGCACGGGGCACGGCATCGGCTTTGTCCTGAACGTCCATGAGGGGCCGCAGAACATCCGCTGGAAATACGGTCAGGCGCAGCCGGAGGTGGCGCTGGAGGCGGGGATGCTCGTCTCCGACGAGCCGGGAATTTACATCGAGGGTTCCCACGGCATCCGCACGGAAAACATTCTGGAGGTGCGGGAATGGAAGGAAACGGAGCAGGGCAGGTTTCTCTGCTTCCATCCCCTGACATACGCGCCGATCGATCCTGACGCGATCGACTTAGCCTATCTCACCGCGGAGGACAGGGAGGCCCTCAACCGTTACCATGAACAGGTGTATGAATGTATCGCGCCGCGCCTTGCGGATGAAAAAATCAGAGAATGGCTAAAAGAGGTGACAAGACCGCTCTGAAATGATAAAATGGTGGTACCTGAGGTGTTCGACAACTCCTGTGTGTTTTGAACCTACATTACTTTAAACGGGAATCCTACATTACCGTCTGCGATGCCACACCTTCGGTACGCCGGAAGCAATTCCGTCCATGATGCAAAGCGTCGCGTATTACGGCAGAGGAAGGCAGAGGGACGGCTGCGGACACCCACCTGGCTTTTGCTAGGAGTCAAAATCCGGGAGCCGGCACTTCGGGTTTCAGTGCGGCCTGCGCACCGTATGGAGGACGCGCTGAAACCCGCAGAGCAAGACACCATGCACGGATAGGATTGTATATGAACCTGAAGCTGGACGATATTTATATTTCCATCATCAATAACATGCAGGACGGCGCCTATTTCGTGGACCGGGACAGAAAGATCCTGTTCTGGAACAAGGCGGCGGAGCGCATCACGGGCTATACCGCGGATGAGATCATCGGCAGGGACTGCCCGGCCTCCGGACTGAATCACATTGATGACGAGGGCAGACCCTTATGTCAGGTGGGCTGTCCGCTCTTTGCCACGAATGTTGACGGCAAGACGCGCAGGGAGCGTGTTTTTGTGCGCCATAAAGACGGCTACCGCGTGCCCCTGCAGGTCAACATCTTCCCGATCGTCAAGGACGGCGTGATCTTAGGCTCCATTGAGCTCTTCACGCAGGATTCCCCGACGCGCTATGATGACAACCTGATCGAGCATCTGTCCGGCATCGCCATGCATGACGCGCTGACGAAGCTGCCGAACCGCCGTTACCTGGAGAGCTTTTTGAATTACAAGCTCACGCAGATGGAGCGCTTCAGCAAAAACTTCTGCGTGATGTTTGCGGACATTGATAATTTCAGTGATTTCAACAACAAATACGGTCATGATGTCGGCGATCTCGTGTTGAACAACATCGCCAATACCTTAAAGCGCAACGTCCGCAAGGATGATCTGGTCGGGCGCTGGGGCGGAGAGGAATTTGTCGGCATTTACACCGTAAGCAATTCCTATGAGGCACCGATCATCGCGGAGAAGTTCCGCAAGATGGTGGAGGCGACGGAGGTCCGCCACGGGGAGGAGGCGCTGAAGGTCAGCGTTTCCATCGGCGTCACCGTCGGGCACATGGGAGATACCGCGGCGTCCATCATCGAACGCGCGGACCAGCTGATGTACAAATCCAAACAGGAAGGAAAGAACCGCGTGACGAGCGATTAAAGTTCCGTCAGCGGGGGAGTTAAGGGGACCATGAAAAAAGAATTAGCCAAGACATATGATCCGCACGGCCTCGAAGACCGGATCTACCGGACATGGGAAGAGAAAGGTTATTTTCACGCCGAGGCGGATGAATCCAAAAAACCGTTCACAATCGTCATTCCACCGCCGAACATCACGGGCGTGCTG
Organism: Lachnospiraceae bacterium; assembly: GCA_017443065.1. Lineage (GTDB taxonomy): Bacteria > Bacillota > Clostridia > Lachnospirales > Lachnospiraceae > Butyrivibrio. Next base: position 61,102 of record JAFSPF010000014.1, on the reverse strand, counting down.
CATATGGGGCACGCCTTTGATAATACCATGCAGGATGTGCTGATCCGTTTCAAGCGCATGCAGGGCTACAACGCGCTCTGGCAGCCGGGGACGGACCATGCCTCCATCTCCACGGAGGTGCGCATCATTGAGGAGCTCGCAAAGGAGGGTATCCGCAAGGAGGACCTCGGCCGCGAGAAATTTCTGGAACGTGCCTGGGAATGGAAGAAGCAGTACGGCGGCACGATCATTTCCCAACTCAAAAAATTAGGCTCCTCCTGTGACTGGGCGCGCGAGCGCTTCACGATGGACGAAGGCTGCAACCGCGCGGTCACGGAGGTCTTTGTGCGGATGCACAAAAAGGGTTACATCTATCAGGGCAGCCGCATCATCAACTGGTGTCCGCACTGCAACACCTCGATCTCCGATGCCGAGGTGGATTATGAGGAGCAGAACGGGCATCTGTGGCACATCCGCTATCCCCTGGTCGAAGAGGACGGCAGCATTTCCAAAACGGAGTTCCTTGAGTTTGCGACGACGCGTCCGGAGACGATGCTCGGCGATACGGCCGTGGCGGTGCATCCGGAGGATGAGCGCTATACGCATCTCATCGGCCGGGAGGTTTTCCTGCCCTTTGTGGAGCGGCGCATCCCCGTGGTCGCGGACACTTATGTGGACCGCGAATTCGGCACGGGTGTCGTGAAGATCACGCCGGGACATGACCCGAATGACTTTGAGGTCGGGAAGCGTCATGATCTTCCGGAGATCAACATCATGAACGATGACGCCACGATCAACGAAAACGGCGCGAAGTTCGAAGGCATGGACCGCTACGCCGCGAGAAAACAGATCGTGAAGGAACTCACGGAGATGGGGCTCCTCGGGGAAGTGGAGGACCATGTCCATAACGTCGGCACGCATGAGCGCTGCCACACGGTCGTGGAACCCTTGATCAAAAAGCAGTGGTTTGTCCGCATGGACGAGCTGATCAAGCCCGCAATCAAAGCGGTAAAGGAAGGAGAGATCCGCCTGATTCCGAAACGGATGGAGGCGACGTATTTCAACTGGACGGACAACATCCGCGACTGGTGCATCTCCAGACAGCTCTGGTGGGGACACCGGATTCCCGCGTATTACTGTGACGCCTGCGGCGAAACGGTGATTGATTACGGGATGCCGAAGGAATGTCCGCACTGCAGGGGCACTGCCTTCACGCAGGATCCGGATACGCTGGACACCTGGTTTTCCTCTGCGCTTTGGCCCTTTGAAACCTTAGGGTGGCCGGAGGAAACGAAGGACTTAAAGCATTTCTTCCCGACGGACGTGCTCGTGACCGGCTATGACATCATTTTCTTCTGGGTCATCCGCATGATCTTTTCGAGCTACGAGCAGATGGGCACAAGGCCCTTCCACACGGTGCTCTTCCACGGACTCATCCGCGACAGCGAGGGACGCAAGATGTCCAAGTCCCTCGGCAACGGCATTGATCCGCTGGACGTGATCGCGGAGTACGGCGCGGATGCGCTGCGCTTAATGATTGTCACGGGCAATGCCCCCGGAAACGACATGCGCTATCATGTGGAGCGCGTGGAGAACAGCCGGAACTTTGCGAATAAGCTGTGGAACGCCTCCCGCTTCATCATGATGAACATCGAGGAGGCGGAGGAGGTGCATGCGAAGGACGCCCCCGCGGCGATGCTGCAGACGGAGGATCGCTGGATTCTCTCAAGGCTGCAGCGCACGATCCGGGAAGCCACGGAAAACATGGAGCGTTACGAGCTCGGCATCGCGGTGCAGAAGGTCTATGATTTCATCTGGGATGAGTTCTGCGACTGGTACATCGAATTCGTCAAACCGAGACTACGCCCTTCGGGCGCAGTCGGCGGATCGCAGACGCGTGCAGAGGAAGATGCCGCTGGCGCGGCGCACGCGTCGCGGCTGCAGATTCCGCAAGCGGAATCTGATGCACAGGCATATCAAGCCCCGTCACGCATTGCTGCACTTTGGACGCTGACGAGTGTCCTGATCGGCGCGCTCAAGCTCCTGCATCCCTACATGCCCTTCATCACGGAGGAGATTTATCAGACCCTGATCGACGGGTTGTACACGAAGGAAACCCCGGAATCCATCATGATCAGCCCCTGGCCGGTGGCAAAGGATGTGCTGGTCGATGAAGCGGCGGAGCGGGAGATTGCGCTGATTCAGGAAGCGGTGCGCGGTATCCGTAACGTCAGAAATGAGATGAACGTGGCGCCGTCGAAGAAGACGGGCATTTACGTGGTCAGCGCAAAGGAAGACATCCGGGAGATCTTTACGCGGGGTCGCACGCACTTTACGGCGCTCGCGCATGCGGGAGAGGTCTTTGTGCAGGAGGATAAAACGGGCATCGCGGACGATGCGGTTTCCGTGGTGCTGGCGGATGCGGTGATTTACATTCCGCTGGCGGAGCTGGTGGACATTTCCGCGGAGAAGGCGCGTCTGGAAAAAGAGAAGGAGCGTCTGGAAAAGGAACTGGCGCGTTCGAAGGGAATGCTGGCCAATGAGCGTTTCCTTTCCAAGGCGCCGCCGGAAAAGATCGCCGAGGAAAAAGAAAAGCAGCAGAAGTACGAACAGACCTATGCGCAGGTGCTGGAACGTCTGTCCGCGCTGGGTTAAACAGGCAAACAGATGATAAACTTTGAGGAAGAGTTAAGAAGATACCAGCCGATCATGGAGGTGGAGCAGGCAGAGAGCGCCATCCGCAACCAGGATCTGGACGATATGGCGGATGTTGCGCTCGGCATCATCATGGAGGCGCGCGAGGAAGCCGCGCGCTTAGGGGTGAACGTGCCTGCAGACTTCATGCAGAATGCGCAGCAGTACGCGCCGCAGAATTTCGAGGTGCCGGATGCGTTGCTATAATTGCGGCTTTGATGCGGAGGGAGCGGTCTGTCCGTCCTGCGGCGCACCGCTTGCCACCTACAGGGACATCATGACGCTGTCGGGTGTGTATTACAATGACGGTCTGGACCGCGCGCAGAGCAGGGACCTGACCGGTGCGATCCGCGCGCTGACGATGTGCCTGAAGCTGGATAAGAACAACATCAGTGCCCGCAATCTTCTCGGGCTTATTTTTTATGAGACGGGAGAAACCGTGCAGGCCATCACGCAATGGGTGGTGTCCCGCAATCTGCAGCCGGAGGAGAATCCGGTGGACACCTATCTGGACGAGCTCCGGAACCGTCCGGGCAATCTCGACCGGATGAACCGCGCCATCAAAAAATATAACTTTGCGCTCCGGAGCGCCCGGAAGGGACATCTGGATGCGGCCAGGATCCAGCTGAAGAAATCGCTGCAGCTGAATCCGAAGCTGCTGAAGGCCAGACAGCTTCTGGCGCTTCTTTACATCCGCAGGAAGGATTACGCGCGTGCGAGGTACGAGCTTGCGGAATGCCAGAAGATCGATATCGCAAGCGACAAGACGGTCCGTTATTTAAAGGAGATTGACCGTGTGGTGCGCGAAAAGAACGCGCTCCGCGAAGAGGAGGAGCAGAACAGGAAGGGCGGCAGACAACAGGCGGTGGCATACCGCAGCGGCAATGACACCATCATCCAGCCGGCACGCTCCTTCGGTACGGGTGGGGCGCTGTCCATCATCAGTGTGGTGCTCGGGCTCGTGCTGGGCATTCTTGTGACGATGTTTCTTGTGGTGCCCGGACGTACGCGAAGCGCCCAGATGGAGAGCAATGAGCGGATTGCCGCCATCAGCGAGGAATCGGATTCCAAGGCCGCAAGGCTTGCGGAATATGAGCGTCAGGTCGGGGAGCTGGAGCAGCAGATGCAGACGCTCTCGGGCCGCCTGGAGGCCTATGAGGGAAAGAATACCAGCACGGGGAATATGGAGGGACTGATGCGCGCGGTGGCGCTTGTGATGTCCGGTCAAAAGGATATCGGCGCGCTGGCGTCCGCCCTCGAAAACGTCACGGAGGAGGATGTGGACCGGACCCAGAATCCGGGCTACCGCACGATGTTTGACGCGCTGGTCGGGGCCGTCGGCAAGGACCTTTCGCAGTTTTATACAACGCAGGGGGTCAATGCGGTTCGTGACGGCAACTACCAGGAGGCCGTCCGGAGATATGCGCTTGCCGTTCAGTACAACCGCGAGGATGAGGACGCGCTTTACAATCTCGCGGAGGCGGTGCGGCTTTCCGGCGACAATGAACGGGCCAAGCTTCTGTATGACAGCGTGGTGACACTCTTTCCCGGAACGCGCAGGGCACAGGATGCCCAGGTACGCATTGTGGAGCTGAATAACTGATCACGGATCAGAAACCGATTTCATGAAACGGATCCATGGACAGACAAAGCGCATACGGGCGGTTTCTTTTGCACTGCTTACGGGCATGTGTCTTCCTTTTTGCGCCTGCGCTTCCCGCGCGGTGTCCGGGGTACATACGGAGGCCGCATCCGCCGCAATCGAGGCGCTGGATTACGATAAGGCGGTGGAAGAGGCGGAGACGGCGGTCGTGACGGGAGAGGATGCGCGGGGCGCATACCGTCTCATGGGGATCGCCTATCTTCGCAGCGCGCGTTACACGGAGGCGGCGGATGCCTTCCGGACGGCGCTCTCACGCTCCGACGGGATTCCGACGGGAATGGATTACGACATGAATCTTTATCTTGCGGAGTGCCACAGGCGTCTCGGCGCATATGAGGAGGCGGTCAGGGTGTACGATCACATGCTGACACTGCGCCCTTCGGATGCGGAGACCCTTTACGAACGCGGCGAGGCAAAGCTGAAGCTGAACCTGCTGACGGAGGCGACCGCTGATTTTGATGAGGCCGTCCGTTTACAGAACCGCGACATGGACCTCCGGATCCGCATTTACAGGGCGTATGAGGAGGCCGGATACGCGGAGGCCGGAAGGGCGGTGCTGCAGGATGCCCTGAACAGCTTCGGCGGCGCCATGAGCTATTACGAGAAGGGAAAAACGGCGTATTACCTCGGGAATAACGCGGAGGCGCAGTCGGAGCTGGAAAAGGCGCTGACGGCATCCCGCGGCGAGGAACGTGCGCAGGTCGTCCTGATGCTCGGGCTCACCGGCGAACGGCAGGGGGATTACGGTTACGCGATCAATGTGTACTCTTCCTTCCTGGAGAGCGAGGGCGCGCAGGCGGAGGTGCTGAACCGGCGCGGCATCTGCTATATGGAGCTCCGGGATTATTCCGCCGCCATTGCGGATTTTGAGGCGGGACTGGCCCTGCAGGACGCGGAGGCGCACCGGGTGCTTCTGCGCAACGAGATCACCGCATATGAGCATCTCGGTGATTTTGCAATGGCGCGGGAGAAGATGGCGGCCTATATGGCGCGTTATCCGGATGATGAGGAGGCCGCGAGGGAAAACGCATTTTTATCCACACGTTGAGGGCGGGAATGATTGAAAAATCATCCCTGCGGTGCTATACTTTTTTCACAGGATAAAGCTTCAGAAAAGGGGGAAATCATGGACATGTTTACGGGCGCGGGTGTCGCGATCGCGACTCCGTTCAAAGCGGACGGCACGGTGGATTATGACGAGTTTGACCGTCTGATCGAGTTTCAGATCGAAAACGGCACGGACGCGATCATCGTCTGCGGGACAACGGGCGAGAGCGCGACCTTATCCGAAAAGGAACACATGGAGGTGGTGAAGCACTGCATCAAACGCGTGAACCACCGGGTGCCCGTTGTGGCGGGCGCCGGCTCCAACGCCACGCATACGGCGGTGGAGCTCTCCAAAGAATCAGAGGACTTCGGCGCGGACGCCCTGCTTTCCGTGACCCCGTATTACAACAAGGGCACGCAGGACGGGATGGTGCGGCATTTCACGGCCGTTTCGGAGGCGGTGAACATCCCGATCATTGTTTACAACGTTCCCTCCCGCACCGGCTCCAATATCTCGCCGCAGTCCATGGCAAAGCTTGTCAAAGAAACGAAAAACGTGCGCGGCATCAAGGACGCGACGGGCGATCTTGCGCAGTGCGCGATGACCATGCATCTTTGCGGGGAGGATTTAACCGTCTATGCCGGCAATGACGACGTGATCGTGCCGGTGATGGCACTCGGCGGAAAGGGCGTCATCAGTGTGCTCAGCAATATCGCACCGAAGCAGACGCATGACATCTGCGTAAAATGCCTTGAGGGGGATTTCAAAACCGCCGGGAAGATGCAGGCGGAGGCGATGCCCCTGATCAAGGCGCTGTTCTGTGAGGTCAATCCGATCCCCGTCAAGTACGGACTGGAGCTTCTGGGCTTTTCCTCCATGTCGCTGCGGCTGCCGCTGACGGAGATGTCTGCGGCAAACCGTCCTCTGTTGGAACAGGAGATGAAGGCATACGGGCTGCTGAAATAAGGCGGCGCGTTCCGGAACGGAAAGGAACCATCGGCATGATACGCGTGATACTGCACGGCGCAAACGGCCATATGGGCCGCGTCACGGAGGAACTCGCCCGTGAGCGGGGGGACCTGAAGATTGTTGCGGGCGTTGACGCGGCGGGAGAAGCCTCCGGCGCCTTTCCGGTCTATGCGCGTCTTTCGGAGGTAAAGGAAGAAGCGGATGTCGTGATCGACTTCAGCGTGGCCGCGGCAGCCGGTGCGCTGCTTGCGGACTGTGTGGCAAAGAAGCTGCCGCTCGTGCTCTGCACGACGGGGCTTTCCGAAGCGCAGACGGAACAGATGCGCGAGGCCTCGAAGCAGATTGCCGTTCTCAAGAGCGCCAACATGAGCCTCGGCATCAACCTGCTTCTGAAGCTGGTGCGCGAGGCTGCGCCGGTGTTGAAGGAGGCGGGCTTCGATATTGAGATCGTCGAAAAACATCACCGGAGAAAGCTGGATGCCCCGAGCGGCACGGCGCTGGCGCTTGCGGATGCCGCAAAGGAGGCCCTGGGCGGTGAAGTGCCGTATGCCTTTGACCGATCCGCGCGTCATGAGGCAAGGCCTGCGGATGAAATCGGCCTTTCCGCGGTGCGCGGCGGCACGATCGTCGGGGATCATGACGTGATCTTCGCCGGCACGGATGAGGTGATCACGCTGTCCCACAGCGCGTACTCCCGTGCGATCTTTGCGAAGGGTGCGCTGCAGGCGGCGGCCTTCCTCGCAGGAAAGGGCGCGGGACTGTACGGCATGAGTGACGTGATATCATGAGATTCCGGCCCTGTATCGACCTTCATAACGGACGTGTCAGACAGATTGTCGGCTCCTCCCTTTCGGAAGCGGGAGAGGCCGGTAAGGTTAACTTTACGGCGGCGCAGGATGCCGCCTTTTTTGCGCGAACCTTCGCCGCGCACGGTTTTTCCGGCGGACATATCATCCTTCTGAATCCCGTGACACATCCGTATTACGAGGCCACGCGTGACGAGGCCCTGAAGGCGCTGAAGGAAGCGCCGGGGAAATGGCAGATCGGCGGCGGCATCACGCCGGAGAACGCGGCCTTCTTCCTCGATGCGGGTGCCACGCACGTGATCGTGACAAGCTATGTCTTCCGCAACGGGCGCATCGATATGGAGCGCCTGGAAAAGATGCGGGAGTCGGTCGGGAAGGAGCATCTGGTGCTGGACTTAAGCTGCCGTTTCAGGAACGGCAGGTATCTCGTCGTGACGGACCGCTGGAGCCATGACACGCAGACGGAGGTGAAGGCGGAGACGCTGGATACGCTTTATGCCTATTGTGACGAATTTCTTATCCACGCGACGGATGTGGAGGGAAAGCGGGAAGGAATCGAGCTGCCGCTGGTGACGACGCTCGGCGCCTGGGGAAAGGCGCCCGTGACCTATGCCGGCGGCATCCGCGACCTGCCGGACATCGAAATCCTGCGCGAAGCGGGGAGAGGACTTGTAGACTATACCGTCGGCAGCGCCCTGGAGCTCTACGGGGGCACAATATCTCTGGCGGAACTGGCCGGGTGAAGTATAGCCGCGCCGCGTGACCGCATGGATTCCGGCGAGCGGCTTGTTCGCCGCGGAGCAGAGACCTTAGGCTCTGCGGAGCGTTTGGCGAAATCAGAGCGAGACGGAATCATCGGGCACGCAGGCAGGCGTAAAAAAAACCCCGGGCTTACGCCCGAGATTTTTTTTAATCATTCTTACATTGCAACTTCCCCAAGAATCATATTCCCTGCAAAAAAGGTACGAATGTATGTCTGATTAAGCGCGCCGTCTCCTCCGTTGAGGAATTACAGCTTGTTGACGTTGACGGCCTGCGGTCCCTTTTCACCCTGCACGACTTCATACTCAACGGCAGCGCCCTCATCGAGGGACTTGAAGCCTTCCATGTTGAGCCCGGAGTAGTGTACGAAGACATCGTTTCCGGCCTCGTCGGAGATGAAGCCATAGCCCTTCTGGTTGTTGAACCACTTGACAGTACCTTTGTTCATTCCTTTGTACCTCCCAAATAGAAAAGAAACTGTTACAAGAGAAAACAATAGCATATTATGAACGAAATGTAAATATCCGGGAAAAGGTTCAGATAAAAACATCAGCGCGCTTTTTTGATGCTTTACTTTCGCGCGTCAGCGTGTTAAACTATCTGTGTTTCGCACAAACGAATCAAACAGACGGGGGAGTGGTATGAACAAGAAGCTGCAGACAAAGGAAGTCGATAAACTCTTCGATGCGGTCCTCGCACTCGAAACAAAGGAGGAGTGCTGTGCTTTCTTTGAGGATTTGTGCACCGTCGGCGAGCTGTTGTCGATGTCCCAGCGCCTGGCCGTTGCGCAGATGCTCCGGCAGGGACGCACCTATCTGGAGATCGCCGAGAACACCGGCGCATCCACCGCCACGATTTCCCGCGTGAACCGTTCGCTGGCCTACGGCGAAGACGGCTATGACATCATCTTCGCACGCCTGAAGGACGGAAACTAACCGCCGATCTGAATAATCTCCGAGGGATCCAGGTCCGTTTCGTTGAAGCGGATCTGGTAGCCGAATCTGGTATGCTCTTCCCCGATCACAAACAGGGTATCACCGCGGGAGACGGCGTCGCCGACGTTCACCTTTGCCTCCGCGCGGTTGCGATAGACGGAGGTATAGCCGTTATGGTGGTCAATGACCAGCATGTTGCCGTAGAGATCATCCTTCAGCACCCGCGTCACCGTCCCGTTTCCGGAGGCTAAGATGCGGCTGCCGACGGGAGATTCGAAATGTGCGATAAAGTCGGGCTCCGGCCGGGGCGGCGTTTCTTCGCCTTCCTCACCGTCTTCGCCCCCGGTGTCGTCCCCGTTCTCATCCGTTTCTTCCGTAGCATCGGGTTCCTGCGCCGGAGGGTCGTTTTCCTCCTCTCCGCTGTCCGCAGCGGCGGCATTTTCGTTTTCCTCTTCCGTGTTCTCGCCTTCTTCCGCACCGTCCCGTGACAGTAAGAGGGCAGCCTCCTCCTCCGTCATGATTTCATAGGAGGCATACTGTGACAGCGGAAAGCCGCGCGGCATCAGCGCTTCTTCATCGGCCGCCGCCTGTGCGCGCTTGTCCTCGATGTTGCGGTTGACGGAAACGGAGAGCTGCGTGACGCGGTTGCGCAGCTCCGCATTGTCTTCGGAAAGCCCCTCATTCTGCGTGCGGAGGGAGGAAATCTCCGCGGCGCGGTCGTTTAAGCGGCGCTGCGCAGAGACCATGTGAATCACGGAGAAAATGATAAAGCACAGCACGACAACGCCCAGGAAAAAGGCGGAGAGCAGAAGGAACTGCCCCTTCCTGTGCGCGAGGTAGATGCGCTTGACGACGGTATTGGTCAGGCCCTTGGTGAGCTGGATGGTGTAATCGGGATAACGCAGATCATATTCCGGATCCGGTTTGGTGCGCGGTTTTTTTCTTCGCTCCGTGGGAACGCCGTTGATGATGGGGAGCTGATCCGCATCGCCGTCACCGGTTGTTTGTTTTGCGGAAGCGGCATTTGCCTGCGCAATCTGCCGTGCGGTACCCGTTTCCGCGGGAGCGGGCGCGGCAGGGGCAGCCGCCGTTTTTTTGGAAGCCGTCTTTTTCTTTGCTTCCGTCGCACCGGATTTCTTTTTTACGGGGGCTTTGCTTTTTGCCGCGGTACGGTTTCTGGATTTTAAGGGACGCGAAACATATCGTTCCTCGGATTCGTCTTCCGGGGAACGCGGAATCACACGCGCGTCGGAAACGGCGTCCACTTCGTCTTCCGCAAGATTCAGGATTTCATAAATGTGTTTCTCGTCCACCATACACCTCTGTGCGCCGCGGGATGCGGCACAACGCTTTACAGTATAGCACAGTTTTCGCATGAATGAAAGAAAGGCGGATGGCGGAACGGGCGGAGGGTGTGGTATAATAGACGGGTTCTGAAACGTAAGGAGGTTTTCACATGGCATTGTTGGAAGAGTGGCGCGACATCGCCTACGGCGAGGGACTCGACGTCGGAAAACAGAAGAAGCTCTGGGAAGAGTATTTCAAAAAAGAAACCGCAATCTATGAACAGATGCTGGCGGACCCGGACGAGGTTGTCACGGGGACCGTGAAGGAGCTCGCGGAAAAGTACGGCATGTCCGTGATGGAGATGACGGGCTTTCTCGACGGCATCAACGATTCCCTGACGGAAGAAAATCCCATCGAGGAAATGACGGAAGACACGGAGGTGAAGCTTGCCTTCGATAAGGAGCTGCTGTATAAGAACATGGTGGCGGCCAAGGCGGACTGGCTCTATCATCTGCCGCAGTGGGATGACATCTTTGATGAGGAAAAACAGAAGGAGCTGTATCAGGAGCAGATCAATGCCGGGACATTCAAGCGTGACTCGGTGAAGGTGATGCCGAATGATCCCTGCCCCTGCGGCTCCGGGAAGAAATATAAGAAATGTCACGGGAGGGGTAATTAAATGGAGAAGCAGGAATACCTGGAGGTTTACCGTCACTCCCTCGCCCACATCATGGCGAAGGCGGTGATTGAAATTTTCGGCAAGGAGCATGTGCAGTACGCGATCGGCCCGCAGATCGAGGACGGCTTTTATTATGACTTCGAGCTGCCGCGCGCGGTGGTGCCGGAGGATTTCAAGGTCATCGAGGACAGGATGCGTGAGATCGTGAAGCGCCGCGAGCCCTGGACGCGCAAGGTCGTCACAAAGCAGGAAGCGCTGGACATTTTCAAAAACCAGAAGTTCAAGGTGGAGCTGATCAACGATCTGCCGGACGAAGAAACGATCACGACCTACAACACGGGCGATGACTTCATCGATCTCTGCCGCGGACCGCATGTGGAGAATTCGCAGGAGCTCATGAACGCGGCCTTCCAGGTGAAGAGCGTTTCGGGTTCGTACTGGCGCGGGGATGAAAAGCGCGACCGTCTGCAGCGGATTTACTTCTACTGTTATCCGGACAAGGCGGCGTTAAAGGAACACCTCGCTTTCGTAAAGGAAGCGATGGAGCGCGATCACAAAAAGCTGGGCACGCAGCTGGAGCTGTTCATGTTTGATGAGACAGCGCCGGGCATGCCTTACTGGCTTCCGCGCGGCTGGCGTCTGTACCAGAATCTCCTTGCCTATTCCAGGGAGATTCAGGACGTGCACGGCTATCAGGAAATCTCCGGCCCCGTCTTCAACAACCGCTCGCTTTATTTGACGAGCGGCCACTGGGCGCATTACCAGACCAACATGTTTGTCGTGCCGGAGCTGCACCGTGACGAAAACGGAAAGCTCGTGCAGACGGAGGAGGGCAAGTTTGACATGGAGCCGGTGGAGACGGCGGACATCTTTTCCGCCAAGCCCATGAACTGTCAGAACGCGATGAAGGTCTTCGGTTCGCAGACAAGGTCTTATAAGGATCTGCCCATCCGTTTTTCGGAGATGGACGTGCTGCACCGCAAGGAGAAGAGCGGTCAGATGAACGGCCTTCTGCGCGTGCAGGAATTCCGTCAGGACGACGATCACACCTTCGTCATGGAATCGCAGATCGAGGATGAGGTGAATGATATCTTTTCGATCGCGGATGAAATCTACAATACCTTCGGCGTGACCTACCGCGCGGAGCTCTCCACGCGCCCGGAGGATTTCATGGGCGACATCAACGTCTGGAACGACGCGGAGGCCGCGCTGAAACGCATTCTGGATAAGAAGTACGGCGAGGGCGGTTATGAGATCAACGAAGGCGACGGCGCCTTTTACGGACCGAAGATCGATCTGATGATCAAGGACGCGCTGGGACGCGAGTGGCAGTGCGGCACCTTCCAGCTGGATTTCCAGCTGCCGCTGAATTTCGGTCTGAAATACACGGCGCAGGACGGCACGCAGAAAACACCCGTCGTCATCCACCGCGCGATTTACGGTTCGCTCGAGCGCTTCATCGGCGTCATCATCGAAAACTTCAAGGGCGCGTTTCCCTTCTGGCTTTCCCCGTATCAGGTCGGCATCGTGCCGATCCGCACGGAGCACAATGATTACGCAAAGGAAGTGATGAAGAAGCTGGCCGCCGCACGCGTGCGCTGCGAAGCGGATTATTCGGACAACAATATGAAGGAGAAGATCAAGAAATACAAAAACTTAAAGGATCCCTTCATCATTGTGCTCGGTGACAAGGAGGCGGCGGAACGCACGGTTTCCATCAACGTGCGCGGCTCCAACAAACAGATTCAGAATGTGCCGCTGGATGATTTTGTTTCGCTTTGTACGCGTTTAAATATTGAAAAAACGCTGGAATTACCCGATTCCGTATAAAAAAAAGCGAAAAAACTTTGATTTTTAAGCAAAAAACAGGTGACAAGCGCGGAATTTCGCGGTAAAATAGGTAATGTGCTTTTACAAAACAAAAGCATCACATCCAAATCCACAGGGTAGAAAAAGGAGGAGAACCCACATGAACAAAACAGAACTGATCGAAGCAATGGCAAAGAGCAACAAGCTGTCCAAAAAGGAAAACGAGACCGTTCTCAATTCCTTCGTGGAAGCCGTCGAGAAAGAGCTGAAGAAGGGCGGCAAGGTGCAGCTCGTCGGATTCGGCACGTTTGAGGTTGGCAAGAGAGCGGCCCGCACAGGCCGTAACCCTCAGACCGGCGCTGAGATCAAGATCAAAGCTTCGAAGGCTCCGAAGTTCAAAGCGGGCAAGGCGTTGAAGGACGCTGTCAACAAGAAGTAATCATTGGAACCGCAAATAAAAAACGGCCGCTCACGCGGCCGTTTTTTTTATACGTATAAACAGAAGCGCCGCTGGGTGCTGTTCAGGATGCCCTCGGTTTTCATGGATTTGATTTCGCGCATCATGGCGCTGCGGTCGACGCAGAGATAATCCGCGAGCTTCGAGAGTGTCATCGGGATCTCGAAGTTTCCCTTGGCGTCCGGCTTTAAGGCGGAGCGCATGAAGCGGAGATAACACAGCAGCTTTTCGCGGATGGAGTGCTGATGCAACACCGAAAGGTGAAAGGAAAGCTCCTGTGTTTTTTGTGCGGTCATGATGAAGAGATTGCTGATCAGCTGCGTGTGGAAGGTGCAGACATGTTCGCAGGGCGTGATCACGTGATTGTAATCAATGTAAACCACACGGCTCGCTTCCTCCGCCGTCACGATGTATTCGTTGGAATTGATCGGCAGCGTGAACAGCTCGCCGAAGACATCGCCTTCCTCATAGCTTTCCAGGCGGAAGATGTCTCCCTCGATATCCAGCACCTCCAGCTTCGCCCTGCCCGAAAAGAGCACGGCAATGTGCTGGTTGCGTTCCTCGCCGGAATAGGTGAGGATGGTCTCGCCCTTGGCGTATCGTTTGCTGACGGGACGGAAGCAGGGGATCATTTTCTCGATCGCTTCCATGCTGATGCCGTCCAGAAATCTTCTTTTTTCCATATAAAGAAGTTTATCATATTTTGTGGCAAATGTCACAACATATTTCTCTCTCTTTTCATATAATACCCATTACAGCGGTCAAAATCATTTGACATCAGAAAAGGGGGTACGTATCAAATGGGCTTGTTTAGCAAGAAGAAAAACACTGAGCAGCCCGCGCCCGGAGCGGTGAAGCAGGAAGCGGCAAAGGCAGCCGCGACCGTCCGCACGGAAGCTTCCGCAGCGGCATCCAGGGTCAAAATGGATACTGCGGAGGCGGCCGCGAAGGTCAAAGCGGATGCGGCAAAGGTGACCGGCATCGAAAGAGCGCAGGGCACCGCACCGGCCGCAAAGCCGCAGGCGGCACCGGCACCCGCGCCGAAGGCGGCGGCACAGCCCGCACCGCAGGCACCGGCTGCGCAGGCGCAGGCGACTCAGGCAGCGGCAGCAGCACCCGCTGCGGCACAGCAGGCAGCAACTGACAATCACAAGAAGGAGGTAGGCAAAATGTTGTTTCAAACCACACCGGCGCATGAAGAGCTGCGTGCAAAGGTACGCGCATTCGCCGAAAAGGAGATCGCTCCGATCGCGGCCGTGCTCGATCAGAAAAACGAGTTTCCTGACGAGCAGGTAAAGAAGATCGGACAGAACGGCTGGATGGGTCTGCCCTATCCGAAGGAATTCGGCGGTGCAGGTCTTGACGTGCTCAGCTACGCGATTGCGGTCGAGGAGCTGGCGCGCGTGGACGGCGGCGCGGGCGTTATTCTTTCCGCGCATGTTTCCCTGGGCTCCTATCCGATCGCCGCATTCGGCACGGATGAGCAGAAGAAAAAGTATCTGACCCCGCTCGCGAAGGGCGAGAAGATCGGTGCCTTCGGTCTGACCGAAGAAAACGCGGGTTCCGATGCCGGTGGTACGGAAACAACAGCGATCGATAAGGGAGACCACTATCTCTTAAACGGCGGCAAGATCTTTATCACGAACGCACCGAAGGCGGACACCTATGTGGTCTTTGCCGTCACGACGCCGGACATCGGCACGCGCGGCATCAGTGCGCTGATCGTGGAAAAGGGCATGCCGGGATTCGAATTCGGTGATCACTATGACAAGCTGGGCATCCGTTCCTCCTCCACGGCGGAGCTGATCTTCAACGATGTCAAGGTTCCGAAGGAAAACCTGCTCGGCAAGGAAGGCCAGGGCTTCAAGATCGCCATGGCAACGCTGGACGGCGGACGTATCGGTATCGCGGCGCAGGCGCTGGGTATTGCGCAGGGCGCGTATGAGAAGGCACTGGAAGAAGCGAAAGAGCGCATCCAGTTCGGCAATCCGATCGGCGTCAACCAGGGCATTTCCTTCAAGCTCGCCGATATGGCAACCAAGCTCCGCGCGGCACGTTACCTCGTGTACTCCGCTGCGGAATTAAAAGAAGCGCATGAAAGCTACAGCATGGAAGCGGCCATGGCGAAGATGTACGCTTCCGACAGAGCGCTTGAAATCGTCAACGACGCGCTGCAGATCTTCGGCGGCT
Source organism: Lachnospiraceae bacterium (assembly GCA_017443065.1). GTDB lineage: Bacteria > Bacillota > Clostridia > Lachnospirales > Lachnospiraceae > Butyrivibrio. The sequence continues at coordinate 45,824 of JAFSPF010000014.1, read as the reverse complement.
CGGGCTTCATCAAGGGCATGGATGTCGAGCGCGCCTACCGTGATGCCAAGATCACCACGATCTACGAAGGCACCAACGAAATCCAGCGCGTGGTCATCGCTTCGCACCTGCTGGGCAAGATCGGCAAGTCCTCGTCTGCGGCAGGCGGCGCAAGAAGCGTTGCGAAGAAGCCCGCACCGGTCACCGGCGTCCGCAAGGGCCGCATCTTCCGCGAAGGCGATGCGAAGAACAAGGTGGCGGAGCTTGTCGCAGCCTTAAAGAGCGACGGCTATGACTTCTCCGTCGGTATCGCGAAGGATACCCCGATCGCGGAAGCGGAGCGCGTGGTATCCGCCGGAAAGGGTATCGGCGACAAGGCCAACATGAAACTGATCGAAGATCTCGCCGCGGCAGCGGGTGCCGCCATCGGTTCCTCAAGACCGGTCGCGGAGACCCTGCAGTATGTCCCGCTCGTGCGTTATGTCGGTATGTCCGGACAGAAGTTCACCGGCAACCTCTATATCGCCTGCGGTATCAGCGGTGCAAAGCAGCACTTAAAGGGCATCAAGGATGCGTCCACGATCGTCGCGATCAACAAGAACGGCAATGCGCCGATCTTCAAGAACTGCGACTACGGCATCATCGGCGACGTCAATGAGATTCTCCCGCTTCTGACTGAGGCGCTCGGCGGAACGGCGGAGAAGAAGCCGGCACCGAAGATGGTCAAGATGAAGAGGCCGCGCGCGCCGAAGCCGGAACCGATCGGGCCCAGCTTCGTCTGCAACGGCTGCGCATACGAGTACTTCCCGGATCTCGGCGACGAAGAAGCCGACATCGCTCCCGGCACGCAGTTCAAGGATCTGCCGGAAGACTGGGTATGTCCGGAGTGCGCGGAGCCGAAGACGAATTTCGTCGCGCAGGCTCACCGCGGACTGTAATCGTCCTGTGATATAATTGTAGCTGTTACTCACATTACTTGATAGAGAGGAGAAATCTATGTACTGCGTAAGAGAAGTCGTAGAAAACCTGTACTGGATCGGCGGCAACGATCACAGGACGCACCTGTTCGAGAATATCCACCCGATTCCGTACGGCGTTTCGTACAATTCGTACATTTTGTTAGAGGAAGAGACCTGCGTGTTTGACGCGGTCGACTGGTCCATCACCAGAGATTATCTGGACAACATCGAGCACTGCTTAAACGGCAGAAAGCTTGACTACTTCATCTGCAACCACTTAGAGCCCGACCACTGCTCGTCCATGTTCGAGCTGTTCGTCCGCTATCCGGAGTGCAAGGTTGTGGCGACGGAAAAGGCCTTCATGATGATGCATCAGTTCGGCTACAAGATCGACGGCCACGAACAGATCAAGGTCAAGGAAGGCGATACCTTAAAGATCGGCACGCACACGCTGACCTTCGTCGAGGCGCCGATGGTGCACTGGCCGGAGGTTATGGTGACGCTGGATCTCAACAACGGCGTGCTGTTCTCCGCGGATGCCTTCGGTTCCTTCATCGCCCTCGACGGCAAGCTGTGGAACGATGACGTGGATTACCGCCGTGACTGGCTGGATGAAGCCCGCAGATACTTCTGCAACATCGTCGGTAAGTACGGCCCTCACGTGCAGCTGATCCTCGGCAAGGCCGCGGGCGTCCTGGACAAGATCAAATACATCTGCCCGCTGCACGGCCTCATCTGGAGAAGCGATCACATGCTTCTGATCGACAAGTACAACCACTGGTCGACCTACACGCCGGAAGAGAAGGGCGTCCTGATTGTGTACGCCTCCATGTACGGCGGCACGGAAAACGCGGCACAGTGCCTTGCGTCGAAGATCTGCGAAAAGGGCGTGACGAACGTCACCGTCTGCGACGTGTCCAACACGCACGTGTCGTATCTGATCGCGCACGCGTTCAAGCTTTCCCACATCGTGTTCGCGTCCGTGACCTACAACCTCAACATCTATCCTGTCATGCTCAACTTCCTTGAGGAGATGAAGCTGCTCAACATGCAGAACAGGATCTGCGCCATCGTCGAAAACGGCACCTGGGTCTGCAAGTCCGGTGACCTGATCGAGAAGTTCCTCAACGAGGAGCTGAGAGGCATGACGGTCCTCAACGAGCGTCTGTCCCTGGCCTCCACGCTGCACAAGGAAAAGGCTGTCGAGCTCGACAACCTCGCCCAGGCGATCGTGGACTCCATGGCGGAAGTCTCCACGGACGTTGGCAAACCGGCCGCGTAAGGCGCGGCAAGCCTGCGGCATAAGGCCCGGGCAAACCGGCCGAAGAAAAAAGTACCCGGCAGGGGAGGAGTTATGAAATGAAGCGACGGCGGTCCCTACGGACCGCCGTCTTTTGCGTTCTGCCACGGATGGCAGAGCAGAAGGGCCGTGTGGTATACTGAATGCATGAAACAGACATCCGCCAAAGTATGTTCCATACTATTGTCTCTTGTGCTCGCGCTGTTTGCCGTGAGTGCGTCCGTTGCCGTGCCGACGCTCTGGCGCGGGTTTTATTATCTGCACATCGATGCGCTGGAGCTGCCCGCACAGACCGGGTACAGTGAGGAAGTGATCCGCGAAGCCTTTGACGCGATGATGGATTATGAATGGAAGGGTGCGGACTTTTCGACGGGGCAGCTGAAATGGTCGGAGGAGGGGATGCAGCACTTTGCGGATGTGCGCGTGCTCTTTCATCTGGACATTTGGATGCTCGTCATCACGGCGGTGTTGCTGCTGCTGTTTTTCCTGTTCCGGAAAAAAATCCCCCTGCACCGTTTCCGCGGCTTTCCGCCATCCTTCTTTGCGGGCACGGGGATGATCGTCTTCTTCGGTATCGTGACGGCGTTTGCGGCACTGGATTTTGACCGCGCCTTCACGGTCTTTCACCGCATCTTTTTCCCGGGTAAAACCAACTGGATCTTTGACTACCGGCAGGATGAGATCATCCGGATTCTGCCGCAGGTCTATTTCCGCAACTGCGCGATTCTGGCGGTCGGCCTGATCGTCTGCTTCTGCGCGGGATATCTCCTGTACGGCCTGCGCGGGAAAAAACGCAGGGGCAGCGGATGACGGAACGGGGCATCCTGTGGTACAATAATGAAGAAAACCGCACTTGAAACGGAGGTATGATCATGGCAAAAGAATCCCTGTTGCATCTGCAGAACGGTTCGGATATCCGCGGTGTCGCGATCGAGGGTGAGGAGGGCAAGCGCGTCAATCTGACGACGGAGATTGCCTACCGCATCGGCGTGGCCTTTGCGGGCATGGTGGCGACGCGTACCAAGAAAAGCCTGCCGGAGATTAAGATTGCCGTGGGGCGGGATGCGCGCATCTCCGGCCCGCAGCTGCAGTCGGCCTTTGTTTCGGGCGTGACCAGCACCGGCGCAAAGATTCTGGACTGCGGCCTGGCCTCGACGCCCGCCATGTACATGTCCGTTATCTATGAGGAGACGGCCTGCGACGGTGCCTGCATGATCACCGCCTCACATCTGCCGATGAACCGCAACGGCTTCAAATTCTTCACGAAGGAGGGCGGCTTCGAAAAGGCCGATATCACGGAGCTTTTGGAGATGGCGCAGGGGCTGAGCAAGGAGGCAAAGGATGATTCCGTGCATCTGCTCAATCTCTACGCGGAAAAGCTCAGGAACTTTATCCGCGAGGGCGTGCAGGCGGAGGATTACAAGCATCCGCTGAAGGGCCTGCATATCATCGTGGATGCCGGCAACGGCAACGGCGGCTTCTTTGCCCATCAGGTGCTGGCGCTGCTCGGCGCAAACATCGACGGCTCGCAGTTTCTGGATCCGGACGGCACCTTCCCGAATCATGTGCCGAACCCGGAGGATTCCAAGGCGATGCGCTCCGTTGCGGACGCGACGGTGCAGGCGGGCGCGGACTTGGGGCTCATCTTTGATACGGACGTGGACCGCATGAGCGCGGTCTTTGCGGACGGCACGCCCGTCAACCGCGATGCCTGTATCGCGCTGGCGGCGGCCATCCTCGCACCGGACCATCCGGGCGCGACGATCGTCACGGACTCCGCGACCAGCGACCGCTTGACGGATTTCCTCGAAGGAAAGCTCGGCTTAAAGCATCTCGCCTTCAAGCGCGGCTATAAAAACGTCATCAACAAATGCATCGAATTAAACGAAAACGGCATCGACTGTCCGCTCGCGATGGAGACCTCCGGGCACGGCTGTCTGAAGGAAAATCATTATTTGGACGACGGCGCCTATCTTGCGGTGAAGATTGTCATCGCGCTCGCGAAGGCGCATAAAGAGGGAAGGCAGCTGAGCGATCTGATCGCGGATCTTTCCACGCATTTCTCCGCGCGGGAGGTACGTCTGCACAATCTGGAAAAGGATTTCGCGGCCTACGGCGGGGAGGTGCTGGAGGCCTTCAAAAAGAGCGCGGAGCAGGCGGGCTATGAGCTGCCGGAGACCTTCGAGGGTGTCCGCGTGCGCTTTGCGAAGGGCTCGCTGTCCGAGGAGTTCAGGGGCGGATGGCTGCTGCTGCGCTCTTCGCTGCATGACCCCGTCATGGTGCTCAACATGGAGGGAGAGACGGACGCGGATCTTTTCGCCATCACCATGGCGGTCAAGAAGATGCTGACGCCCTTCTGGAAGCTGGATACCTCGACACTGTAATGAATTGTTGTGATGAAAGAATAACCGGCGGCCGTTCCGGGCGGGGTGCGGGACTTCGTCCGGGAAGCCGTCTGATGCGGGGAGCATGCACTGCGCTTTGTGTGCTGTGCAGTTCCCTGTTTTTCTTTTCCTGTGCCGGTCCGGACGGAAGAGGGAAGGCGACTGCCCCTGTGCCCTTCACCGCGCAGGATCCCTTCCTGCGCGCCTCGACACCGGTGCCCGCGGAGTCCCGCACGTCACCCGCGCAAAACGATCTTGCCACCGTCTGCATCCCGACGGATATTGCGCGCTTTGGTGAGACCTGGTTCATCGTTGACTGCTATCATGACCGGGTGATTTTCCATGACAATCTGACGGATCCCCTGACGGAGTGGAAGAGGCTGCCCGGGGAGATGAAGCACCCGCACACGATTGCTTCGGACGGGACGGTGTATCTCATCGATGACACGGACAACAACCGCGTGCTGGTGTATGAAAAGGAGGGCGCGGATTTTTTCCTGACGCAGTATTTCGAAGAGATCGGCGACCATCCGCATGACATCGTGTATGACGCGGTTTCGGAAACCTTCTATGTCTGGAGCAGCATGAACGGGGAGATGTACCTCTTCCGCAGGGATGCGGCGGCGGGCGGCCTGTATCTGACGGAAGTGAAGACCGTGGATGCGCTGAAGAACACTTACGTGCGAAGCTTTTCTTTTGATCACGAAGCGCGCACGCTCACCTTCGTTTCCGGCGTGCCCGCGCCGGGCGCGGACGCTTCCGCGTTTACGCCGGAGATCGTCATCTGTGACGCGGACAGCTTTGAAATCAAGGAACGCATCTCAGTGCCGGAGGAGATTGCGGGCATGGCGCAGATTGTTCCGCTGCCGGTCGGCTTTCTGATCACCGTCTCCACCGACCGCCACGGCGACCAGTCCGTCTCCGATATCCTGTTTGCGGAAAGCCTGCAGGATCTGACGGAGGGCAGGTTCACGCGCCTCTACCGCGATCACTTCCCCGGTGACGGCACACCCTACCGCTTCCGGGAAATCGACGGGACACTGTATCTCTGTGACCACCGGCCGGGCGACGGCAGCATCTGGCGCCTGACCTTCGCCGGGGGCGCCCCGGGGGATATCACCTTAGTGTATTAGTATGGGCCGTGTGGTATAATGTATATATGAACACCCACGAAGAAAAAAAACCACGCAGTACCGGAAAGCTCGCACTGGCGATTTGTGCGGGCGTTGTGCTGTATGTGGCTTTGGAGCACGGCTGGGTCAGGCTGCTGCTGAATATTTTTTATCCCGTGACGGCGGGCGCGGCGATCGCATACATGGTGGATCCGCTCGCACGGATCGGGGAGTACAAGATCTTTCGCAAGGTGTCGAACGAGAAGCGCCGGCGCGTCTATGCCTGTCTGTTCGCAATCTTTACGGTGATTCTGGCGATTGTACTGCTGCTGCTGTTTCTCATTCCGCAGATCATCGACAGCATCAATCTCTTTTTGCGGAACTTCTCCTCCTACTTCAGCTCCTTCCGTTCGTGGCTGTCAGACGTGGCAGACCAGTTTGCGCGGGGAGACGGATTTATCCCGGTGGATCCGGCGCGTGTCAATGAGATCTTCGGCACCGTTGATACCACACTGTCGGGCTTTGTCGGATGGCTGATGGAAAATATCGGTCCGATCTCCGGCTCCACCTTTGAAGTCGGCAAGGGCATCGTCAACTTCTCCCTGGACCTGATGATCCGCCTGATGAACGGCGGTCTTGCGGTGATTCTCTCGATCTATTTCCTCTTCGGGAAAAAGGGGATTCTGGAAAACGGAAAGAAGATCGCGCAGGCGGCCATGGACGGGGAGCAGTACAAGCATTTCAACTACTTCATGTCACACTGTAATGCCATCCTCATCCGCTACATCATCTTTGATCTCGTGGATGCGCTGATCGTGGGCGTTGCGAACGGCATTTTTATGGCGGTGATGGGCATGCCCTATATCGTGATCGTTTCGCTGATCGTGGGTGTGACGAATCTCGCGCCGACCTTCGGCCCGATCGTGGGCGGTGTCCTGGGCGGTATCTTCCTGCTGCTGGTCAATCCCTGGTACGCCCTGTGGTTTCTGATCTTTACCGTTATCCTGCAGACGATCGACGGCTACATCATCAAACCGAAGCTCTTCGGGGACCAGCTCGGGATCAGCTCCGTGCTGGTGCTCGTGTTTATTATCGTGGGCGGACGCCTCGTCGGTATCTACGGCGTTCTGCTCTCGATTCCTTTGGCGGCGATCGTGGATTTCGTTTACCGGGATTACCTGCTGCGCTATCTTACAAGGCGCAAGGAACGCAAACAATATGAAAAGGCACGCAGAGTGGCGATTGCTACCGGCGCGATGAAGAAAAAACAGCCACCCGCAGCAAAGGAGGAAACAGCGGATGAATAAGGAAAAGATCACGGAAACACCGCATATCAAACCGAAGGAGGGGACGCATTTTGCCCCGGTTGTGCTGATGCCGGGGGATCCGCTCCGCGCGAAGTTCATTGCGGAGAATTACATGGAAAACCCGGTGCTGGTCAATGACGTCAGGAACATGCTGGCCTTTACGGGAAGGTATGAGGGAAAGGAAGTCACCGTCATGGGCAGCGGGATGGGAATCCCGTCCATCTCCCTCTATGTGCATGAGCTCTACAGCTTCTTTGATGTGGACACCGTCATCCGCGTCGGCAGCGCCGGCGGCCTTGCGGAGGATGTGAAGCTGCGTGATGTCGTGATTGCGATGAGCGCCTCCACCAACAGCAGCATCCTGGAGGAGATCGGCGTGCCGGGCGTGATTGCCCCGACGGCGGACTATGCGCTCGTGGAACGGGCGGTCGATGCCGCGAAGGAGATCGGCGCAAACTACCATGTCGGAAACGTTTACAGCTCCGATTATTTCTATCATCCGAATACGGAATTCAACAGGCAGATTCGCGATTTCGTGTCCTTGCGGTGGAGATGGAGGCTGCGGGTCTCTTCCTCGAAGCAAAGCGCTGCCATAAAAAAGCGCTCGGCATCATGACGATTTCGGATCATATTTTCACGGGAGAAGCGCTCTCTGCGGAAGACCGTCAGGAGAGCTTCCGTGAGATGATGGAGATTTCCTTAAAGACGGCGGTCAGGAGTATGTGACCGCGTACGGAGCGAAACGACAGCGGTTACGCCGTCGCCTCCGTATACCGTTCGTCGCAATAGCGGCAGCGGTAGATTTCGTTCTTTTCATCTGCGAGATAGAAGATATGTTTGAGCCCCTGCTCGATGGAGGTAATGCAGCGGGGGTTTAAGCATTTGCAGACATTTTCGATCGTGCGCGGCAGCTCCAGCGCGCGTTTTTCGACGATCTCGCCGTCCTTGATCACATTGACGGTGATGTTGTGATCGATGAAGGCGAGGATGTTTAAGTCCAGCGTATCGATATCGCACTCGACCTTTAAGATGTCCTTCTTTCCCAGCTTGCCGCTTCTGGCGTTTTTGATGATGGCGACGGTGCAGTCGAGCGTATCCAGGCCCAGCATGTGATAGATGGAGAGGCTCTTTCCCGCCTTGATGTGATCCAGCACAAAGCCTTCTTCGATTTTTCCGACATTCAGCATTTCAAATCCCTCCGGAGCTTATTTTTCGGTCAGCAATCCCGCGTTGATGTGCGCATCCGTTTTGTTTAAGAGCGTCAGGATCAGCGCCATGCGCACGTACATCCCGAACTGAACCTGCCGGAAGTAGGCGGCGCGCGGGTCCGCGTCCACATCCACGGAGATTTCGTTCACGCGGGGCAGGGGATGCAGCACATACATCTCGGGCTTTGCCAGCCGCATTTTGGCGTTGTCCAGAATATAGTAATCCTTTAAGCGGATGTAATCCTCCTCGTTGAAGAAGCGCTCGCGCTGCACACGCGTCATGTAGAGGAAATCCAGGCCGACGATCGCATCGTCCAGACGCCTCGTGCTGATGTAGGGGATCTCTTTTTCGTCCAGCATCTCCGTGATGTAATCCGGAATCTGCAGCTCCTTCGGGGAGATGAAGACGAAGCGGATGCCCTCATAGCGCGTGAGGGCGTGAATCAGGGAATGTACCGTGCGGCCGAATTTCAAATCCCCGCAAAGGCCGATCGTGAAGCCCGTGAGGTTGCCGCGCAGCGTCCGGATCGTCAGGAGGTCCGTTAAGGTCTGTGTGGGGTGGTGATGGCCGCCGTCGCCCGCGTTGATCACGGGGATGAGGGAATTCGCGGCCGCGACAAAGGGCGCGCCCTCCTTGGGGTGGCGCATCGCGCAGATGTCCGCGAAGCAGGAGATCGTGCGGATGGTATCGGCCACGCTCTCGCCCTTCGCGGCCGAAGAGGAGGTGGCGTCCGCAAAGCCGATGATGCTGCCACCTAAGCGCAGCATCGCCGTCTCGAAGCTTAAGCGCGTTCTCGTGCTCGGCTCATAAAAGCAGGTGGCCAGCACCTGTCCGTCGCAGCTGTGCAGATAGTCTTTGGAATGCGCGCGGATGTCATCCGCCACGGTGAAGATCGCCTCCAGTTCCTCCGTGGAAAAATCCATCGGCGTCATCAGATGTCGCAAAGTCCCCATGATTGATACTCCCCTTTAAAATTATCCGGAGGTGACCTCCGGCAAAAACGCCCCGGGCGTCGGGTTCCCGTTCAGCGGGATGTGGTAAAACATGTTTTCCGTCCCGTACATTTTGTAGTACAGGAAGTTACTTGTCAAATGCAGTGCGGAATAGGCACCGGTTGCGAGTTGCTCGTGACCGGAACCGTCCAGCCGCACGCGGTAAAGACCGGGTGACGGTGCTTCCTGTGTGTCGTAGTAAATATGCGTGTTGTTCACATTATAGCAGTCCGCACCGTAGGGCGTCAGGGTTTCCAGCGTGCCGGAGGTGACGTGATAACGGCAGACCTTATAGCCGTCCGCGGCATTCAGGAAATAGACATAGGGTGCCTGCACGATCGGCTGGTAAATGTTGCTCTGGAAGACCGCGCGGGACGCGGCGGGCTCCGCCTCGACGTTCAGCTGATAGAGGCTGTAGGCCGTCTGCATGCTGTTGTAATAGATCATGCCGTTTTCGTAAGAGGCCGGATTGATGCGCTCCGCAAAGAAACTCGGCGTGTTGCCGTAGCCGGTGCGCCCTTTTTTCGTGGTGCTGATGCGCTCCAAAGTCCCCGTCGCCTCATCACCGATCTGGTAATAAAGGTAATTGCCGCCGAGCTGCATCGTGCCGACGCGGGAGCGCAGCAGGCAGACAGTGTATTTGCCGTCGTTGCGCAGGCGGTAGATGCCGTATTCCTCCACCGCGGCGCCGAGGCCCGAGGAAACGGATCTGGTGTGTTCATCCATCACATAGTAAAGGAAATTGCCGCCGCTCAAGATGTTGCGGACTCTCATGGCGGAGAGCTTCTGAAAATTGGCTTCATTGACGTCCATGGAATAGAGCGTATCGGAATCCGCGGGGTTGGCAAAATACACCTTGCCGTCCGCTTCGCAGAAGTAGCCGCCGTTATAGATGTTGCCGGGGGTATTGCCGCGCACGCTGGACGGATTGTCCGGGACACTCCTTCCGATGAACTGGATGGTGGCAAAGACACCGACACCGGCAAGGAGGAGCAGGATCACAAGGATGATGACAAATTTGCGTCTTCCGGACATGGCCGCCTCCTGTTGCTATGAGCACCTGGCACATACTGTAATTACATTATAAAGCGATTGTGCTTTTTTTTCAATTTATTGGGGAAACATTTATCGTGCGGGAAAACCGGAGCCCGAGCAGATAAACATAATATAAACAGAATATAAATACATAGTTGACAAAACATAAATAAAATGATATCATCTTACCGTGGAAGTTACAGTATGACGAATGACGAAACGAATCTGTGGTATACTGTTTGCAGAGAGCGAGGTTGTTTCGCAAGGAAAGAGGATAGCGAAATGAGCACGGATAATACAAAATATACCGAGCGTGACGGAAAAAAGGACTTTGCCTTTTTCAAGAAAAACCTGAAGGATTTGTTTGCGCAATACGGAAATCATTATATTGTCATACGCAATCAAAAAGTTCTGGGTCATTACAGGACAATGGACAGTGCGGTGAAAGCAACAACCAGGCAATACCCGATGGGCAGCTTCATTATCCAAAAGTGTGGCGCGGATGAAAGCGTGTATTGCGAGAGCATTCACAATTATACGGTAACGTGATATAAAGTCGGATTATGAAGAAAATTGGCGCGTTTACAATCAAATCTCCGCATAGATGTGACCGGCTTCACTCCGGTGTAAATCTGTTTGTGCCGGGAAACCCCTCTAAAAGGATGGGAAAGCCATTGAAAGCGGTATGGGATACGGGAGCGACCTCATCCTGCATCAGCCAAAAAGCCGTCAGAGCCCTTGGACTGCAGCGTGTTTCCTATCGCAAAATCTATACAGTCAATAGTTCTGCTGAGGTGAAGACCTACTATGTCGGGCTGGAATTGCCGAATTATTTTATGACCACTGTGACGGCATCTGCTTTGGCGAGTATCTCTGACGATGTAGATGTTGTGATTGGAATGGATGTGATTTCACGGGGTGATTTTTCTGTTACCAATGTTTTGGGTAAGACAACTTTCAGTTTTCGCATTCCATCCGTCAGGGAGGTGGATTACGAACAGGAACCGCTGATGAACGGAGAATGAAGGGTCATTTCCGGACGTGTTTTTTTGTTGACATCGGGATTGATGACGTGATACCATAGATTTTGTAATAAGCCAAGAGAATAGCGCGTGTGCCACCGAACGGAGCGCCAACTCCGTCCGGCAGGGTATGGCAGGTAGCTGCCACACGATACAGACAAAGTCTGCGACACACAGGTGTTATTGTAGCGTAAATCAAATGCGCTGACAAGCACAGTGACGGATGGTACACAGGAGCGCAAAACGCATCCTGTTTTTTTATTCTTCCGGAAACGTCCGCAGGGCTTTGGCTGTGATTCGTTATCAGAAACGGGTCTGTGTGTGGACGCATGCACGGATCCGTTTTTTCTTGGCGGTGACACGGTGTTGTTGTTTATTTCATAAGGAGGAGATCACATGCAGAGGAAGAGAATCAGAAGAGGCTTTGGTTTTGTCATGGCGCTGGTTATGGCGCTTACTTTTTTCCATGGGAATGGAATGCAGGTGTCTGCGGCGGAGGCGAAGGATCATTACAGGAATGTATGGGATAGTAGCAAGGTGGATACGGAATATTTTAAGGGTTTTCAAAACATGACTGTTGATATCTGTTATGTGGAAAACGCGGACGGTTCCGATTATTTTCCGGCAGATACATATTTTACCGTGTCTGCACAGGGATTCAATTTTGATGATTACACCACATATCCGGAAGGATATATGGATTCCGCTGTAGGCAGCAATGTTGCCTTTGGTTTTTTTGTTGAAACGGCACCGGGAAAACCGGCATATCATACCTATGTTATGTTTATCCCTCAAAAAACAGTGGAGTCACTGGCTGCGAATACAGGTAAAGACGTGCAAAGCGCTTTGAAAACGGAACTGTCAATGTTTGCGTCTTTTGCGGTGAATCCATATATGGGAAATGGCGTGCCGGAACCGGAATATGCAAGGACAGCGGCGAATCCATATTATATCAAAACAGCACCCTGTAAAAATGGCGGCGTTGTTCCTGTTGTCACACCGGAACTGCTTAGTTTTGTTAAACAACACGGAAAAGGTGTTCTTTCTGTTGGCGTATGTTATGACTTTGACGATTTTGGACAACCTGCAATCACACCTTATATCTATTTTACGGATATTGATGCGGGTAATTTTGCTTCTGCAGCAGCACCGGCATCTGAGCAGCCTGCGGCTACCGCGCCCGCAGGGCAGACAATACCTGCGGCACCTGCGGCAACGGTGCCGGTCATGGCAAGCGGGGCGCCAAACGTCATCGTGATTCCGACACTGAACTGGCAGGACATCTTTGATGCGGATTATTACCTGAGAACCTATCCGGACCTGAAGGCTGCCGGCGTGACATCGAAGGAACTTTTATTCCAGCATTTCATGATGTTCGGGATGTGGGAGCAGCGTAAACCGAACGCATCGTTCGATCTGAAGACCTACATGAAGTACGCGGATCTGCAGGCCGCCTTTGGCGATCAGTATCCCTTGTATTACCAGCATTACATTATGTTCGGTAAGGCGGAGGGGCGCAGAATCAAGTAAGATCCACCTTGTTTATTTTAGCAAACCGGCCGGAAATTCCGGCCGGTTTGTCTGTGCGGTCAGCTCCAAAAGCGGCTTTTTTCAAATGGAGAAACGTGTGGTAAAATAGTACTTATGAAAGCCGACGAACTGATTGTATTCAGAAATATCACCGCGTCACACCTGCTGTATGACATGGCGCTGTGCACGGAGATCGTGCCGGGAGCGGATGTCACGGGAGGTGACTTCCGTGAGGGCGTCAGCGGCTGCGTGCATGATCTGATCGAATTTGCCGCCGCGCACGGCTTTACTGGCAACCTCTTTCATGTGTATCTGACGGAGCGGCTGGTCTCGGACGAAAACGCCTTTTCCATCGCCTGCGAGAATCTGCGCGGGAAGGGAGAGGGGGCCGAAATCAGTCCCTCGCTCCTCGACGCGGCCTTAAAGGACATGGAGCAGATCGCCGCCTGGTACCGCTTTGACTTTTGTGTCTTCGGCGAGAAAACGGGCCTCCCCGCGCTGTCGATGATACGGGAGTACCGGCAGGAGACGGAGGTGAGCCTGATCTACAGCCACCGCGTGCGTGATGCGATCGCGGCGCTTTCCCTGGAGATGGCCGCGGCCGCGGAGGAACCCCGGAGGATGCTGTCCCTCCTGCAGGGCTTCTTCACGCAGTGGGGCGTCGGGGCGCTCGGCCTGCACAAGGCCTTCCGCGTGGAGGAGGGAGAGCAGGGTGCGGGGATCGTGCCGGTGCGCAACATCCGCCATGTGCAGCTGAAGGACCTTGTGGGCTATGAGGATGCGAAGCAGGCCCTTGTCGAAAACACGGAGGCTTTCCTGCAGGGGAAGGGCGCCAACAATTGCCTGCTCTACGGCGACGCCGGCACCGGCAAATCCACCAGCATCATGGCCATCACCAATATGTACTTCCCGCAGGGACTGCGCGTGATCGAGCTCTACAAGCATCAGGCGAAGCTGCTGCATGACGTGATAGACCAAATTAAGAACAGAAATTATCGTTTTATCGTTTATATGGACGACTTAAGCTTTGAGGACTTCGAGACGGATTACAAGTACCTCAAGGCGGTGATCGAGGGCGGCCTCGAGATGCGCCCCGAAAACGTCCTGATCTACGCGACTTCCAACCGCCGTCATCTCGTCCGCGAATCCTTCCGCGACAAGCCGGACATCATGGATGATGATTTGCACCGCGGGGATACCGTGCAGGAGAAGCTTTCCCTCGCCTACCGCTTCGGCCGCATGATTTATTTCGGCTCGCCCTCGAAGGCGCAGTTTCAGGATATCGTGCTGGAGCTGGCGGACCGTGCGGGTCTGACACAGGACAGGGACTTTTTGCTTTCGGAAGCGGCGCGTTTTGAAATGCGTCACGGCGGGAAGAGCGGTCGCACGGCCGCGCAGCTGGTGGAGTATCTGAAGGGACTGCAGTAGGAAATGCAGAAGACAAGGGTTTTTGCGGCGATCGATATCGGCAGCTACGAGCTGGCCATGAAGGTCTTTGAGCTCTCCGGCACGAAGGGCGTCAGGGAACTGGATCATGTCGTGCACCGTCTGGACCTCGGCACGGAGACCTATGCCACCGGCAAGATTTCCGCGCATCATGTGCGCGAGATCATCGGGATCTTAAAGGAATACCAGGAGATCATGCGCGAATACGACGTGAGCGCGTACCGCGCCGTGGCGACGAGTGCGCTCCGCGAAACGCGTGACAACGAGATCGTCCTGAACCTGCTGAAACAGGAAACCGGTGTGGAGGTGCTGATCTTAAGCAATTCCGAGCAGCGCTTCCTGAACTACAAGGCGGTGGCCCTGCGCGGGGAGGCCTTTGACAAAATCATCGAGAAGCCGACGGCGATCCTTGACATCGGCGGCGGCTCCATCCAGTTATCGATCTTTGACAATGACAAGCTGACGGCGACGCAGAACATGCGGATCGGAATCCTGAGGCTGCAGCAGCTTCTGCAGATGCTGGACGCGCCGCCGGAGCAGTACCGCACGCTCCTCAGGGAGCTTGCGCAGCCGCAGATCGGAGGCTTCGGCAAAATGTATCTGCCCGACCGCAGGATCAAAAACCTGATCGTGGTGGATGATTATATCGCGCCCTTCCTGCAGACGCATGCGGCGGGCGGCTTCGGGAGCGGCGCCTCCACGGTGAAGGAGCTGACGGAGTTTCTGGCGGAGACCGAACAGTCTTCGCGGGCGGAGATCGCGCGTCGCATGGACATCCCGATCGAGCGCATCAATCTGATGAAGATTTCCGCGCTGCTGATCGAATACGTGGCGACGGAGCTGGGAGCGGAAATGCTCTGGGCGCCGGGCGCGACGCTCTGCGACGGTCTGGCCTTTGATTATGCGGAGCAGAAAAAGTACATTGCCTCCTCGCATAACTTCGAGCGTGATATCCTCGCAAGTGCGGGCAATATGGCGAAACGCTACATGTGCGGCAAAAAACGCTCCGAGGCGCTGAAGCGCTGCGCGATGGAGCTCTTTGACCTTCTGAAAAAGGAGCATGCCCTGTCCGCAAGGGAGCGGCTGCTGCTGGAAATCTCGGCGCTGCTCTATGAATGCGGCGGTTACATCAGTATGTTAAACACCGCGGAGAGCGCCTATCACATCATCATGTCCACGGAGATGATCGGGCTCTCCCACAGGGAAAGGGAAATCGTGGCCAATACCGTGCGTCTGGCCCACATGCCCGCGGACTATTCCCCGGCCGGTGAGGCCAGGATGATTGCCGTCCCGACGGAGGATACGCTGCGGATTGCGAAGCTGTGCGCCCTGCTGCAGCTCGCGGCGGGACTGACCCGCACCAGTGAAAACAAATTCGGTGAGATGAAGTTCAAACGCAAGGAGCGTGAACTGATCATTCCCGTCACGAGACAGGTGAACACGGCGGTGGAACGCGGGCTGCTGCGGGAAAGTACCGCGCTCTTCCGGGAGGTGTACGGCGTGGAGCCGGTGATCCGCATCAGGGGCGAAGCATAGAATGGGCGAAAAGAAGAAGAGCGGAAAGAAAAAAGAAAAGAGCAGGGAGG
Source organism: Lachnospiraceae bacterium (assembly GCA_017443065.1). Classification (GTDB taxonomy): domain Bacteria; phylum Bacillota; class Clostridia; order Lachnospirales; family Lachnospiraceae; genus Butyrivibrio. The sequence continues at coordinate 29,963 of JAFSPF010000014.1, read as the reverse complement.
CGACGACGCGGGCACCGAAGCGGGAGCAGGACGTGCGCTTCTTCAACCGCGAGTTGTCCTGGCTTGCCTTCAACGAGCGCGTGCTGGACGAGACGAGGGATGCCGACAACCCGCTCTTTGAGCGGATGAAGTTTCTGGCCATCACCGCCAGCAACCTGGACGAATTCGTGATGGTGCGCATGGCAGCGCTCTATGATCTGCTGGATGCGGACATCAAGGATACGGATATCGCGGGGATGCTGCCGGAGGAGCAGCTGGCGAAGGTGACGGAGAAGGTGCATGCCTTTACGGAGGAGCAGTATCAGGTGTACCGCAGACAGATCGTTCCGGCGCTGCTTTCGGCGGGCGTGACGCTGACGGAGGACATCGGAAGGCTGACGGAGGCGGAGCAGGCACAGATCGACCGTTATTTCGATGAAGAGGTCTATCCCGTACTCACGCCGATGGCGGTGGACGCGTCAAGGCCCTTTCCGCTGGTGCGCAACCGCGCGATCTATATCGGCGCGCTGGTGACGGAAAAGAAGGGCGATGCCGGGGAGCTGGATCTGTGTCTGGTGCAGGTGCCGACGGTTCTGCCCCGCCTGTACGAGCTGACCCTCAAAACGGCGGCCGAGCGCAGATTCGTGTTCCTGGAGGACATCATCGCGCGCAATCTGGAAAAGCTTTTTCTGAATTACGATATTATCTGCAGGCATCCCTTCCGGGTGCTCCGGAGTGCGGACCTGGAAATTGACGAGGACGATGCGCCCGATCTTTTGGTGGAGATCGAAAACCGCTTAAAGGAGCGGCGCTTCGGGGACGCCCTGCGCATGGAGGTGGCCCCGGGCACGGACAGGCGGCTGATCAGACGCCTCTCCGAAGAGCTCCAGGTGGAGGAAAAAGAGCTTTACCGCTTAAGCGGTCCCCCGGATCTGACCTTTTTACAGAAGCTCTACGCGCTGGACGGCTTTGCCGCTTATAAGGAAAACGGCTACCGGGCGCCCTGGATGCATCCGGCCTTTGACAAGGAGGGGGATCTCTTTGAGACCCTGCGGGAGGGCGATATCCTCCTGCATCATCCCTATGATTCCTTTGCGCCGGTCGTGCGTTTCATTGAGCAGGCCGCACAGGATGAGAAGGTGCTGGCCATCAAGCAGACGCTCTACCGTGTCAGCGCGGATTCGCCGATCATCGCGGCGCTTGCGCGCGCGGCGGACAACGGCAAGCAGGTTTCGGTGCTCGTGGAATTAAAGGCGCGTTTTGACGAGGAAAACAACATCGTCTGGGCAAGACGCCTGGAGCGCGCGGGCTGTCACGTGATCTACGGCCTCACCGGCTTAAAGACGCACTGCAAGATTACGCTGGTGGTACGGCGTGATGATGACGGCATCCGTCGCTACGTGCACCTGGGCACCGGCAATTACAATGATTCCACGGCGCGACTTTACACGGACCTCGGGATGTTCACCTGCAAGGAATCCTACGGGGCGGACGCGACCGCGGTCTTCAACATGCTCTCCGGTTATTCGGAGCCGCGTGTCTGGAACCGCCTGGTGCTGGCGCCGCTCTGGCTGAAGGAACGGCTTTTATATCTGATCGAAAGGGAAAAGGAACACGCCGCAAACGGGGAGCCCGCGCACATCATCGCCAAGATGAACGCGCTCTGCCATGCGGAGGTGATCGAGGCAATGTATGCGGCGGCGGCGGCAGGCGTGACGATCGATCTGATCGTCCGCGGGATCTGCTCCCTCAGGACGGATCTTCCGGAATGCGAGGGACGGATCCGCGTGCGCTCCATCATCGGCAATTTTCTGGAGCACAGCCGCATCTTTTATTTCGAAAACGGCTACCAGCCGGAGATCTATCTTGCGAGCGCGGACTGGATGATCCGGAACCTGGAGCGCCGCGTGGAGATCATGTTCCCGGTGGAGGATGCTGCGCTGAAGGCGGAGGTGAAGCATATCCTGGAAGCGGAGCTTGCGGACACGGAAAAGGCAAGGGTGATGCTTGCGGAGGGGCGTTACGCCCGTGTGGATAAACGCGGTAAGAAACGGGTCAATTCCCAGAAGCTCTTCTGTGAGGAGGCGGCAGGACGCTCGCGGAAGGAAAGCGCGGCACGCACGCGCGTCTTTCATCCGCGGACACCGAAGGAAAAGGAGGCGTGAGGATGAACGAGTATGATGATGATGTTCTGGACTGTTTTTTGCGCGCTCAGCTGAAGCTCTTTCCGGAACGGGTGGCCGAAACCCGGGAGGAGGCGGAAGCCTTTCTGGAGGACTGCCTCGCGGTGGTGGTGAATGATGCCGCGGGGGTCAGGGAGTATTTTGAGGAAGAGGGGTTTGATTTCGAGGCCGACGATGTGCTGGAGGCTTCGGAGGTTTTTGAGGTCGGCGACGGACGCTACCTGATTGTGGAGGGGTGAACGGTGAGAAGGGTTTTGATTGTCATTGACATGCAGAAGGATTTCATTGACGGCGCGCTCGGTTCCAAAGAGGCGGAAACGATCGTGCCTGCGGTCATTGAAAAAATCCGTACGTATGACAGGGCGGACATTTTTGCGACCCTGGATACGCACGGGCCGGATTACATGCAGACGCAGGAGGGAAGGTTTTTACCTGTGGAGCATTGCATCACGGGAACCAGAGGGCATGAGATGCCCGGGGAGATCGCGAAACTTCTGCAGGGCGTGCCACTGTATGAAAAGAGCGGCTTCGGCTCCGTGGAGCTGATGCTGAAGATGATGGAACTCAGCAGGCAGGAGGAGCTTGCGATTGAGATCATCGGGCTTTGTACGGACGTCTGTGTGGTCACGCATGCGTTGATGATGAAGGCGGCCATGCCCTCCGTTCCGGTGAGCGTGGACGCTTCCTGCTGCGCGGGCATCACGCCGAAGGGACACCGGGAGGCGCTCGATACGATGCGCGCCTGTCAGATCATTATCACGGGAGAGGAGAGCGCATGAGCGGTTTTTTCGGACTGGCCTCGAAGGAGGACTGCGTCTTCGACCTCTTCTACGGGACGGATTACCATTCCCATCTCGGCACGAAGCGGGCCGGGATGGCGGTGTATGATACGGAACGCGGTTTTGACCGCGCGATCCATAACATCGAGAACACAAATTTCCGTCCCAAGTTTGAGGGGGACACAAACCGGATGAAGGGACATCTCGGTATCGGCTGCATTTCGGATTTCGAACCGCAGCCCCTGATCGTCAGGGCCCATCACGGCACCTACGCGATCGCGACGGTCGGCAAGATCAATAACGATGAGGAGCTGGTGCGGATGCTCTTTCAGGAGGGCCATGCGCATTTCATGGAGATGAGCGGCGGCGGCGTCAATCCGACGGAGCTGACGAGCGTCCTGATCAACCAGCGGGATTCCATCACGGAGGGCATCCGCTTTGCACAGGAACAGATCAAGGGCTCCATGACGCTGCTGGTCATGACGCAGGATGCGGTCTATGCCGCAAGGGATCTGCATGGCCGTACGCCCGTCGTGATCGGCAAACGGGAGGGCGCGACCTGCGCCTGCTTCGAGAGCTTTTCCTTTTTGAATTTAGGCTACACGGAGGAACGGGAGCTTGCGCCGGGGGAGATCGTGAAGCTCACCCCCGAAGGGTATGAGGTCGTGCGTGCGCCCGAAGCGGACGCGAAGCTTCAGATCTGCACCTTCCTCTGGATTTATTACGGCTTTCCCGCCTCCTCTTATGAGGGCAAAAACGTTGAGGCGGTGCGCAACCGCTGCGGCGCCCTGCAGGCGGCGCGGGACAAAAAGAAGGGGATGCCGCAGGTGGACAGCGTGGCGGGCGTTCCGGATTCCGGCGTCGCGCATGCGATCGGCTATGCGAACGCGTCCGGCATTCCGTACCAGAGGCCCTTTGTGAAATACACGCACACCTGGCCGCGCTCCTTTATGCCCTCGCTCAAGGAGAAGCGGCATCTGATCGCAAAGATGAAGCTGATCCCGGTCCATGACCTGATCCGGGAAAAACGTCTGCTCATGATCGATGATTCCATCGTGCGCGGGACGCAGCTCAAGGAAACGACGCGCTTCCTGTATGAGAATGGCGCAAAGGAGGTCCATATCCGGACGGCCTGTCCGCCGCTGCTGTTCAGCTGCCCCTACCTGAATTTTTCGCGCTCCTCTTCGGAGATGGAGCTGATCAGCAGACGCATGATCGAGCACCTGGAGGGTACGCGGACGCCGGATGAAGGGATGCTTCGGGAATATGCGGATCCGGACAGTGAGCGCTACGAAAACATGGTAAAGGAGATCGGGAAGGATATGGAGTTTACCTCACTCAGTTATAACCGTCTGGATGACATGATCGAGGCCGTGGGTCTTCCCGCCTGTCATCTCTGCACGCATTGCTGGAACGGAAACTGAAGCAATGCGGATCCATCCCTCCCTTTCGGAAAAGAAGCTCGTGATCGAGCGGAAGAACCGCTATTTTTCCCTGTCCCGTTTCGGCAGGGTCGAGGTCACGGACACGATCGAGAACGGCGCCGAGGTGCGCCTTCTTCTCGTCAACGGAACGAGGGAGTCCGCGACCTTTCTTGCGCCCGGCCTGCGCAATCTGCCGGTGTTCGAGTATATCCGGACGATCGGCAACATTCTTCGCGAGAATGATTTTGTCAGGGATGCGCTGCTGATCGGCGGCGCGGGATTTTCCCTTCCGAAGTTTTACATCACCTATTTTCCGGGCCGGCGGATGGATGTGGTGGAAAACAATCCGGAGATGGTGGAGATCGCGAAACGATTCTTCTTTCTGGAGGAACTGAACGCGACGCTCGAAGCGGATGAGCAGGCGTCCTTACGCATCTTCATCGATGACGGGCTGCGTCATCTGCAGACACAGGAAGAGCGGTATGATCTGATTATCAACGATGCCTTTGTCGGGCGCATTGCGGATTCCCATCTGTCGGGAGAGGCCGGGATCCGCGCGATTCACAACCGCTTAAGACCGGGCGGCTTATACCTGGTCAACGCGATCACGGCGCGCAGCGGACAGGGCTCCATGCCCGGCGTCCTTGCCATCGAGCGGATGAGCCGTGTCTTCGGCAACGCGAAGATGATTCCGGTCCGCGAGGACTATCCGCCCTTTGAGAGCCAGAACGTGATTCTGTATGCGGAAAAAGCAAGGGATTGAGACGGAAGAAAAGATGAAGCGCGGGCATACACGGAACAAATGCAGAAGCCTTCTTGCGGCGGCACTGGCGGTGCTGCTGTTCTTCGTCTGCCTCCCTCTGCCCGTCGGGGCGGAGGAGGAGGATCCCGTGCAGCGTACCTGGTGGGCACGCATTGCGGCGGGTGATTTTTCCATGCTGGAGGAGGAGGCGCAGGAAACGCGTACGCTTTTGGTCCGGACGCATGGCAGTCTGCGGGAATATTCCGATTTTATCCCGCAGGACATCAATGGCGACGGCCGTGAGGAGCTGCTGTGGTGCTACCGGAGCGGGGGCGATGAGCCGGTCTGTCTTCTGGCGGCCTTTGCGAATGAAAACAACAACGTGCGCATGGTGCTTTGCACGCCGCAGAACGCTTCGCGGGACATCCTGCTTCCCTCCGCGGAGGAGGAGGAATGCTATCTCGTGAACGGGGAGCGCATTCTGTATCTGAATCACAATACCTGGACGGTCTCCGAGGTTCACTGCACGGAGGTGCTGTTTGACCGACACTTTGACAGCTTTGCGGGCGAGGGCCTGAGCATGTATCTCGTGGCGGATGAGGAGACCTACACGGCGGAGGTCGATGCGGCGGTGCGCAGAAGGCTGTCCTTTGTGGACGGCCGCGGCGTCTGGTATTTCCGCGTGCCGACCGGAAGCGAAACGGACGAGGGAATCCCGATCGGTGCGGATGCGTTTATGGCGGCCCTCCTGGAGCTGACGGGCAGAAGCTTTGCGCAGCTTCTGCCGGCATATGAAACGATGCGCACGGGCATTGAGAGAGGCGTGGCCAGGCATCTCTATTCCTTCCGGACGGGACTTTCCCGGAGGGATGTGTTCTGTTCCGTCGCATGGCCGCAGATCGATGCGGATGCGAGCTCCTTTTCCCCCGCGATCAACGCGATCCTGAAACAGGAGGCCTTTGAGATGACAGGCCTCTTTACCGATACGGAGGAAGGTGTTCCGGCGGAGCCGGAGGAGGTTCTGGACCGGTATCTGGCCGATCGCGCGTCCCACGGCTACGGAAGTGATGTGCGGTACCGGATTCTGCATGACGACGATACCCTGGTCAGCGTGCTCTTCCGGGAAGAGGGAAGCGGCAGACTGAAGCTCCTGACGGTGAGCAAGCTGAACGGGCGGCAGATCCAGATCGGTGACCTGACCACAACGAAGCTTCTGTCCGCGGCCCTGCAAAAGAACAGCGCCGAAGTCTTTGCGCTGGAGGAAAACCTGAAGCGCAGGCGGGAGGAGGAGACCGACGGGGAACTGATCCGGAAGGCATTTGAAGAAACGCTTGCCTCTTCGGAGGACTGGAAAAGCATCGGACTGGACGAGCAGTATCTGTATCTGGTGCTGCAGGAGGAGACGCAGGGCGCCTTCCTTTTGCGCGTTCCGCGCTGGGAGGCCGGGGTGGATTCCCCGGGTCATATGCATCTTCTGACCCTGCACAGAGCCTACCCCTTTCTGCGGGAGGTACTGGATGACGCGGAATGCCTGAAGGTGCGCAGACGCGCGGGGGGCTTTGACATTGACTACCGCACCATGGACGGCGGCAGTGTCAGTGCGCGGCTTGTAAACGCGGAGGAAGAGGCAGGGACCTTTGATTCGCCGGAGGCGGCGAGGGATTATTATATGGCGCAGTTTGCGGACGTGACGGGATTTACGACGGGCAGCTTTCTCCGGCAGGATGCGGCTGCGGAAGAAGATCCGGAGCATCCGGACAGCAGGGGGCGCTTTTACGCGACGGAGACGGCCTTCGGCGAGGGCGGTCATGCCCTGCTGACGGCGGGAGAGAGGGCGTACGAACTGACGCAGCGCTGCCGGAGTACCAGGGGCGGTTTTCTGCTGCGGGAGGACGATGCGCAGACCGATGTGGAGGGCATGCTTCGCATGGAGGCCGACGGCAACGGCCTGTGGAACAACACGAAGGATGTGTCGAGGACCCTGATCCGGCGTCTGACAGAGGAGAAGACCGTCCGGATCGAATTCACGAAGCCGGTGCCCCGGAGAATCCGTATGCGGATCGTTCCGGAGGCGGAGGGAGGGATTCTTGCGGAGACGGAGCTTGAACTGACGGAGCTTCCCCCGTACCGCTTTGCGGATTTCAATGCGGACGGCATTGACGATCTGGCGGTGACGGTCGGGGAAGAGGAACGGCTCTTTTTGTACGATGATGCGTCCGCTGCGTTCACCGCCATTCCCTCCCTTTATGAGGAGTATGAAACCTGGGTGCAGGGCGGTTACGGGGGCGTGACCTTCCGTTACGATGCCGGTACGGGATATCTTCTGCTGTTATACAGCACGGAGGAGGACGCGGATTATAAGCGCAGCCTGTATCTGCCGGAACAGCCGGAGGAGGCGGTCAGGGAACTGCAACTGGGTGAAACGTACAGGGGAGATTACCGTTATGAGATCACGGACCGGACGGGAGAGCGCGCCGAAACAATGCTGCTCCTGATCTGTGCCCCCGATGCGCCGGAGGCTTATGACAGCATCCGCTTTGCGGAGGAGCTGTTCCGCTCCCGCTACGTGTTCGATGAGAGGATCGCGCGACCGGACGCCGGTGCGGAAGGCGAAGGGGAGACGGGCGCGGAAGGCGGAAGGGGCGCGGAGGTGCGCGTTATTCTGGGACAGCTTTACCGGCCGGATTTGTTTGCGCCCGGTTATGAATATCGTTTGTATCTGCTGGAAGAGGGCGGCACTTTGCTGTATACTTATGATGTCCCCGTAACGGACCTGCTCACGGAGGTACAGCGCGGGACCGCGGAGGGAAAGGAAGCGCTGGTCCTGCGCTTTGAAACGGGAGAGGTTCTCACCCTGCCCCTGGACGGATTGTATGGGCAGGATTAGGATGCCGAAGCGTCTGAAGGCGCTGGCGGAGGCGGTGCGTGATTTCAGCGAAACGCTTCCGGAGGATACAGAGCGGACACTCGCGGACATCGGCTGTGACCACGCGCTGTTGCCGATCCGCCTTCTGCGGGACGGGGTGATCACCTATGCCGTGGCCTCGGACGCCAACGAGGGACCGCTTTCCCGCGCAAGGGAAAACGCGGAGACTGCGGGACTTTCCGGACGGATGCGCTTCGTCTGTGCGGACGGTCTTTCGGGACTGCGCCCGGGAGAGGTGCGGATGGCGGTGATTGCCGGGATGGGCGGAGAGACGATCCGTGACATTCTGAACCCGGAGGAAACGCGGCGCACGGGGATCACGGACTACTTTCTTTCGCCGCACACGAAGGCGGAGGTGCTGAGGGAATATCTTTTTGCGCAGGGCTTTGAAATGCGCAGTGAGCGCATGACAGAGGACCGCGGGAAACGATACCTGCTGTGGCATGTGCACAGAGAAGGGATTTCGGACAGGAGCGGAGAGACATGAGATGCAGTGAGATCATCGAACGGCTGGAGCAGCTTTCCCCGCCCTCCCTGGCGGAGGACTGGGACAATGTGGGACTGCTTGCGGGACGCAGGGAAAAGGAGGTGTCGAGCGTGTATGTATCGCTCGATGCAAGCGAGGAGCTGATCGACGAGGCCATCCGCCTGGAGGCGGATATGATCGTTACGCATCACCCGATGATCTTCAAGGCGATCAAGCGCGCGACGGACGAGGATTTTATCGGCGCGCGGATCGTGAAGCTTCTGCGGTATGACATCAGCTATTACGCGATGCATACGAACTTCGATGTCATGGGCATGGCGGATGCCGCCGCGGACAATCTGCAGCTGACGGAGCGCAAGGTCCTGGACGTCACCTTTGAGGACGAGCTGTCCACGGAGGGGATCGGGCGGACGGGACGCCTGCCGGTGCCGATGAAGCTGAAGGACTGCGCGACGCTGGTCAAAAGCGCCTTTGACGTGCCGGACGTGCGGGTGTACGGGGATCTGGAAAGAACGGTGGAGCTGGTGGCCCTCTGTCCGGGCTCCGGCGGGAGCATGATTTCCCACGCCCTGTCACAGAAGGCGGAGGTGCTGATCACCGGGGACATCAGTTATCATACCGGGATCGACGCTGTGGCGCAGGGGCTTTGCATCATTGACGCGGGACATTACGGAATCGAGAAACTGTTCATCCCCTATATGCGGGATTTTCTGCACAGGGAGTTGCCCTCCCTGACGGTCCATACGGCGCGGGTAAAGGAGCCGTATGTTACGATATAAGGTGTCAAAAGTCATGCAGACGGTCTTGATTGCAAGCGCAAAGAACAGGAGGCGGACATGCCAAAGCTGACCATCCACGGAGAGAAAAAAGAATTCCCGAAAGGGACCACCTATGAGACGATCGCGAAGAAGTACCAGAAGGAATACGATGACAAGATCGCGCTCGTCACCTTTGACGGCAAGATCCGGGAGCTGATCAAAAAACCGGACCGGGACGGGACCGTGGAGTTTCTGACGCTCGGCTCCTCCATCGGTCACAAGAGCTACGAACGCACGGCCATCATGATGCTGATCAAGGCCCTGCATGATGTTTCCGGCTCCGACAGCGTCGGCGTGAAGGTGGAGTTTTCCATCGGCCACGGCAGTTATTGCACGGTCAATGACCTGCCGGTGCGGCTGACGGCGGCCTTCATCAAAAAGGTGCAGAAGCGCATGGAGGAGCTCCGCGACGCGAAGCTGCCGATCACCAAAAAGGAGACCTCCCTGGAGGACGCGCTGGACATCTTCCGCGCGCAGAACATGCATGACAAGGTGGAGCTCTTCCGTTACCGCTCGAGTTCCTGGGTCAATATTTACCAGCTGGACGGCTTCTTTGATTACTATTACGGCTTCATGCTGCCGAACACCTCCTATGTGACGGCCTTCAAGCTGGAGCCCTATCACAGCGGCATCCTCATGGTGCTGCCCCCGCAGGAGGACAGCGCGAAGCTGCACAAGTCGGACCCCAGGGAGCAGGTCTTTGCGCAGATGGAGCTGGCGACGCAGTGGGGCGACACGATGGGCGTGCAGAAGGTGGCGGATTTGAACAACCGCATCTGCGCCGGCGACATCGGCGATCTGATCCTCGTGCAGGAGGCGCTGTTCGAGCGCCGCATCGCTTCGATCGCCTGGAACATCGCGCACAGGGACAGCGTGAAATTCGTCATGATCTCCGGGCCCTCCTCCTCCGGCAAGACCACCTTTGCGCACCGCTTAAGCGTACAGCTGCGCACCTTCGGCTTAAAGCCGCATCTGATCAGTCTGGACAATTATTTCAAGAACCGGGAGGACACGCCGCTGAATCCGGACGGCTCCTATAACTTCGAATGCCTGGAGGCGATGGACGTGGAGCAGTTCAACCGGGATATGGTGAAGCTTCTCGACGGCGAAGAGGTGAAGATGCCGACCTTCAACTTCCTGACGGGACAGCGGGAGATGAAGGGGGATTCCCTGCAGCTTGCGGAGGGAGACATCCTCGTGATCGAGGGCATCCACGGCCTGAATGAAAAGATGAGCTACGCGCTGCCGCATTCCTCCAAGTACAAGGTGTACATCAGCGCACTGACGACGCTGAACATCGATGACCACAACCGCATTCCCACGACGGACGGCAGGCTCCTGCGCCGCATGGTGCGCGACGCCCGTACGAGAGGCGCCACGGCGCATCGCACGATCGGCATGTGGAAGAGCGTGCGCGCGGGCGAAGAGGAATACATCTTCCCCTTCCAGGAATCCGCGGATGAGATGTTCAATTCCGCCGCGATCTATGAGCTGGCGGTGTTGAAGCAGTATGCGGAGCCGCTCCTTTACAGCATCCGCAGGGGGGATCCGGAATACTATGAGGCGAAGCGCCTGCTGAAATTCCTGGATTATTTCATTCCCGTGGACTCCTCGATGCTGCCGATGAACAGTATCTGCAGGGAATTTGTCGGAGGGTCATTGTTTAACGTATAATGTCCTCTGTTGTCAGCAGGCCGGATGATCGCGGGCGCGGATGCGCCTGAGGAAAGTCCGGGCTTCGCAGGGCAGGATGCCGGATAACGTCCGGTCGGGGTGACCCGGGGAAAGTGCCACAGAAAGCAAACCGCCCGCGTAAGCGGGTAAGGGTGAAAGGGCGGTGTAAGAGACCACCGCGCATCCGGTAACGGGTGCGGCAGGGTAAACCCCATCCGAAGCAAGACCAAGTTTGTGCACGGGGGCGGCCCGTCCCGCCGCGAAAGCGGCTGCGCAATGGTAGGTCGCTAGAGGCTGTCGGTAACGGCGGTCCCAGATGGATGATCATTCAAGACAGAACCCGGCTTACAGGCCTGCTGACATCATGCAAGAAGTCCCGAGGCGAGTGCCTCGTCCGTGATCAGGACATTGATGAGTCCCGCGCGCAGTGCGCCGAGCACGGAGGCCTGTTTGTAGGCACCGCAGGCGACACCGATCGTCATGGCGTTTTCCCGGATGTCCTCGAAGGGCATGCCGATGCATTTCTCGTTCCACTCACAGGAAAGATAGGTTCCGCGGATGTCATAATACTGTGCGCAGACACTGCCGACGGCACCCTTTTCGGCAAGCTCCGCCATCATGTCCTCCGTCAGGTATTCCCGGAAGGCACCGCGCCTTGCCACCTTCGGGATTTTCTGAAAGCCGCCGATCCCCGTGAGCAGGATGTCGCAGGCGCGCATCCGGTCAAAGACCGCGGAGACGGAGGGCTCCCGGAGGAGGCGTTCCTTGGCGTAACGGTCCTCCATGAAGATGGGCGTGTTCAGAAAGTAACTGCGCCCGCCGGGGAAGATACCGGAGATGCGCGTGACGAGCTCCCGGGATTCCACGTCCTGATAGGTGTTGGAGCCGGAGCCGATGATCTGCACGGTGTCCAGCTCGCAGGGATGAATGCGGTGGAGCTTTCCGGTGATTTTGTTGACGGCGTTGCCGTTGGAGATGCCGAGGGTCTTTTTCCCTTTTAAAAGATCCGAGACATAGACGGAGGCAAAGTCCGTCACCGTTTCCAGCTCCTCCTCATAGCCCTCGCCCTCAAAGGAACTGATGACGATCGCCTCCGTCAGCGAGAAGGCTTCCGTCAGCCGCTTTTCGATTTCGCGGAGGCGGTTGATGATCCGGTGCACGCGGATTTCCACGACGCCCTTTTCGCGGGCGGCCGCAAGCAGGCGCGAGACCTTGGCGGAGGAGAAGGAGAGCTTCTTTGCGATCTCCGAGATCTTCAGCCCGCGGTTGTAATACAGGTCCGCCACCTGCGAGTACAGGGCGTACTCCGCACGCAGCACCTCATCCCCGTCCAGCTGCAGACGGTCCAGTTCGTTTTGCTCCCGTTCCGGAAATGCTTCCATCGCTGTTTCCTTTTATGAAGAAAGACTGCGGTAAACCGTTTCGGTCTGCGCAATGAGTGCGTCATACGTTTTGCGCTTTGCGGGATCCGGCACAAAGACCCTGCGCGGCGCCTGTTCCCTGACGGCCGCGAAGGCCGCGCGTTCGTCCGGATGCAGGCCTAAGGTCACGCAGGCGCTTAAGAAGGCGCCGATCGCCGTCGCCTCGCCGTCGTCATAACGGATCAGCTCCTTGCCCGTCATGTCGGCAAGAATCTGCGCGAAGAGATCGCTCCTGGTCATGCCGCCGCCGAGACCCGCGCGGGGCGCGTCCTTTAAGCTTCCCGGGAAGGCGGGGATGCTCTTTGCGATCTCCGCGGCAATCCCCTCCAGCACCGCGCGCGATAAGTCCGCTCGGGTGTGGTTTAAGCTCATCCCCGTGAAGGAGGCGCGTGCCTCCGGATTCCAGTCCCTCGTGCCGCAGCCCGTAAAGAGCGGGACACAGACGACGCCGTTTGCGCCGGCGGGAGAGGAGGAAGCGATTTCCGTAAAGCGCGCAAAGTCCGCCTTGCCCTCCGTGCAAAGATCCGGCATCAGCTCCCGGAGGAACCAGTCGAGACCGGCGGCGGAGGAAAGGATGTTGGACTCCAGAATGTATTTTCCGCGGACGGCCGCGACATTGCAGATCATGGACGGCGTCTGCAGGAAGGGCGCGTCCGTCAGGCCGATCAGGAAGGAGCCGGTGCCGCAGTTGATCACGAGGGAGGTCTCGTCCAGCGCCCCGAGACCGAGGGCGCCGCACTGCTGGTCCCCGCCGGCGGTGATAACGGGAATGCCCGCGGGGAGCGTGCTCTCCTTTGCAAAGGCTTCGGTCACATGACCGTAGATGCTGCCCTGCGGGATCAGCGCCGGGAGCTTCTCCTCCGCGAGGGAAAAGAGATCACACATCCCCTTGTCCCAGCTGCAGCTTTCAATATTCATCAAGGAGGTGCGGCTGCCGTAGGTGACATCCGTATGAAATTTCCCTGTCATCCGGCACATCAGATAATCCGGGACGATCAGGGCCTTGTATGCGCGTTCGTACAGCGGCGCTTCGTTTTCTTTGAACCAGGTGATCTTGGAGGCCGTGAAGACGGCGTTGATGCCTGCACCGGTCGTGCGGAAGACGCGGTCATTTTCCGGAAGCAGGCGCTCGCAGATCTCGCGGTTGCGCGTGTCCTGCCACATGATGAAATTCGTGAGCGCCCTTCCTTCCTCATCCACGAGCGCGGGCGCGGAGCGGAAGGCCGTGAGCGTGACGGCGTCCGGCTGTTCCTCCCGGCAGAGCGCGCGGCAGATCGCCGTCAGCGCGTCGTCATATGTCTTTGCGCTCTGTTCGATGAAGTCCCCGCGGAAGAGGAGCGGTGTTTTGACGCTCTCCATGCCCTTCGCGCGGCCCGCCTCATCATATAAGATGCCGCGGATGCTGGTGGTGCCGACGTCGATTGCGAGAATGTGTTTTGCCATGATCGTACCCCCTTCGGATACGGTACCACGGACGGAAGAAGAAGTCAAGCGAAATGAAAATATTTTCACATAAATTTGTGAACAATAGCCAAATGAGATATGCAAAACTGACAGAAATATAAAAACAGACACATATTTTTGACAAAAATGCAGGCGCCGAATGAAATTATTTTCAAAAACGCTTGACAGAACAGCGCGCTGCGGGTACAATGGAGCGCGTGGGGGGGATCAATTCCCAAAACTGCAACGAATCATACAAGGGAGGTACCAAGATGAAACTGAAAAGACTGATCAGCGTGGCGCTTGCGGCAGTTCTGACCGTCGGCATCGTGAGCTGCGGTGCGGCCAACCAGCAGAATGCGGGAGGCGCAGCCTCCACGGCAGCGGAAGCAACCTCCGCGGCGGAACAGCCCGCGGGCGGCGGCGAGCAGACAGCGGCACCCTCCGGCGACGGCATCGCCTTCAAGGATGCGGGGAAGAATCCGTACACGGATCCCCTGAAGATCGCCTGGATTCCGACGGCGGCTTCCGAAGCAAACGGCACGGCCTGGGGCAAGGGCATCGAGCAGGAGCTGCAGTACTGGTCCAACGTGGAGTTCAACATCTTCGACGGCGAACGCAGCGCGGAGAAGCAGACGGAGATCATGGCGGACCTGGTCGCACAGGGCTATGACGGCATCGTCCTGCAGGCATGGAACTCCGACGCCTGCGCACAGGCGGTGAAGGATGCGGAAGAAGCGGGCATCCCCGTCGTCTGCATTAACATCGACGTCAACACACCGCATGCCGGCCTCGTGGCCATGACGGACGTGGAAGCGGGCTACGCCATCGGCGAGCGCATCGCTGCGGACTTGGGCGGCAGCGGCAATGTCGTTATCATCGAAGCGACACCGGGTGCGGCACGCGGCGAAAACCTCCAGACCGGCTTCAAGCAGGCGCTGGAAAATCACCCTGACATCAAGATTCTGGATTCCCAGACAGCGGAATGGAACATGGAAAAGGCGAACACGCTGATGCAGAACTATCTGACGACGCACGGCGATCAGATCGACGCGGTCTTCGCACACAATGACCAGATGGCGGAAGGCGCGGGCGAAGCCTGCAAGAACGCCGGCCGCGACGACATCATGATCTGGGGCGCGAACGGCGAGACGAAGGCGCTCGAATACATCGAGGACGGCACGATCACCGGCACCGTTTACACGAACTGCTACAACCAGGGCGCGACGGCGGCACGTCTGCTGATGATGTATATCGGCTCCAACATCAACACCTCGACCTTCACCAAGACCCCCGTTATCAAGATGCCTCCGATGACGGTGGACAAGGACAACGTGAGCAGTATTACGCCGGAAATGAGATGGTAAAATCCGTATCACGCTAAGGCATGCATCGAACGGGCGGCGCATGCTTGCATGCAGCCGCCTGTTTCGATATATGCCGCGCGTAGCGAGCGAGGAACCGCGAAGCGGTTTCGAGCATGCGTGATACGGAAGCAATCCGGCTTTTTACTAAAAACCCAAACACATGAGGAAGTTGGAATGAGACAAGAAACCTTACGACGGTTCATTTCCTTCGGTCTGCTGGTTCTGCTCGTCATCATCTTCTCCGTCACCACGGATTCCTTCCTGAACTGGGGCAACATCAATACGCTGCTTCGGGAATGCTCCGTGACGGGGATCCTGGCGATCGGCGTCACCATGGCGATCATCACCGGCGGTAACGATCTTTCCTGCGGACATCTGATGGGCACGGTCTGCATGCTGTTTTCCTTCCTGTATTATTACACGGGGATGTCCCTGCTGATGATCCTTGCGCTGACACTGCTGCTGGCGCTCATGGGCGGGCTCTTAAACGGCTTTTCCGTTGCGGTGCTGCAGATTCCGGATTTCATCGCAACCTTATCCAGCCAGTTTATCTTTGCGGGTCTGACCTATATCTTCGCCATCCGCAACGAATACGGCTCCATCACGCAGGCGCAGATCAACAACCCGACGATCACCGCCCTCGGCGGACAGATCGGAAAGAACGGTCCTTATTTCGTGACAATCGCCTTCTTCGTGATGGCGGCGATCGCGCAGTTTTTCCTGAAGAAAACAAAACGCGGCACCTACATTTACGCGATGGGCGCAAACCGCAAGTCGGCGGAATACTCCGGCGTCAGCTTCGTGAAGACGAAGATTACGGCCTTTGTGATCTCCGGCTTCTGCGCCTTTGTTGCGGCCATGTTCACGCTCGGCAGACTCCATACCGCGGAGGTGGCGACGGGACAGACGCTGGCCCTGCAGGCGATCTCCGCCACCGTCATCGGCGGCGCGGCCTTCACGGGCGGCAGGGGAGACATGGTGGGCACCACAATCGGCGTGCTCTTCATGCAGGTCCTGCGCAACGGCATGCGCAAGTACGGCTTTACGACGCAGGTCGTGGCCGTGGTCTCCGGTATCGTGATCGTGCTGGTGCTGGTGTTTGACGCCTATTATAACGAGTTCATGCAGAAGCGCATCAAGAGAGCGGCCGCTGCGGCGCGCGAAAAGAAGGCGGTGAGTGCAAATGGCTGAAAAAGATTTGTTATTTGAAATGCGGGAAATCGAAAAAGTCTTTGCCCATGTGCACGCACTCGACCATGTGAATTTCAACGTGCGCAGGGGCGAGGTCCACGCGCTGCTCGGGGAGAACGGCGCGGGGAAATCGACGCTCATCAAGATCCTGACGGGCGTTTATCCGAAGGATGGCGGACAGATTTTTATGGACGGTAAGGAAGTGGAGATCAGCTCCAGGGAAAGCGCGGCGGCGCTCGGCATCGCCTGCATCTTCCAGGAGCTCTCCCTGGTGCCCACGCTTTCCGTGTATCAGAACGTGATGCTCGGAAAGGAAATCGCAAAGTTCGGCATCGTCAATGCAAAGCAGGAGAGAAAGCAGATTCAGGACCTGATTGATCACTACGGCTTTCCGGTCGGCGCGAATGACATCGTGGAAACGCTCAGTGTCGCGCAGATGCAGATGGTCGAGATCTTAAAGGCCCTGGCGACGGACGCGAAGCTCATCATCATGGATGAGCCGACGGCCTCCCTTTCCTCCCGCGAATCGGAACTCTTGTATAAGATCATTCATCAGCTGCGGGAGAGAGACGTTTCCATCATCTATATCTCGCACCGTCTGGAGGAGGTCTTCAACCTTTCCGACCGCATCACGATTCTGCGGGACGGCAAAAACGCAGGTCTGGTGGAAAAGGAGCATATCGTGCCTTCGGAGATCATCAAGATGATGATCGGCAAGGAGGTCAGCGAAGCCACGGCCTCCAGGGAGCTGAAGACCTCGGATGCGGAGCCCGTGCTGACGGTAAAACACCTGACAAGGCTCGGCGCGTACAATGACGTCTCCTTTGAAGTGAAGCGGGGAGAGGTGGTCGTGCTGACGGGTCTGGTGGGAAGCGGCCGCACGGAGATCGTGCGCACGGTTTACGGCGCGGACCCCTATGACTCCGGCGAGATCCTGATCGAGGGCAAGCCCTACCAGCCGAAGATTTCAAGGAGCGTGGCGACGGGCTTCGGCCTGATCCCGGAGGACCGCAGGACACAGGGCTTCTCGCCCCTGCTCTCCGTGACCGGCAATGTCGCCGTGACGAATTACGACAAGCTCTCGAAGAGCGGCTTTGTCAATAAGGCAAATGAAAACACACTCGGACACGAGGCGGTGCGACTGGTGGATTTGCGCCCGCCGAATCCGGACGTGCAGGTCGGCAATCTTTCCGGCGGCAACCAGCAGAAGGCCGTTCTCGGCAAGTGGCTGACGCGTGACTTAAAGATCATGCTGATCGACGAGCCGACGGTCGGCATTGACATCGGCGCGAAGGATGAGATCTATGAGATCATCGAGCGGCTTTCCGCGGACGGTGTCGCGGTGCTGATGGTCTCCTCCGATATCGCGGAGGTCTTACGCGTTGCGCACCGCATCCTTGTCATGCGCGGCGGAAAGATTACAAAAGAATTCAACAACGGTGTTGCCACGCAGGAGGACATCCTGATGGCCTCCTCCGGCTTTGCTGCCGAGGAAGGAAAGGAGGCTGACGCATGAGCGATGTGAAAAAATCCGGCTTTGACGTGAAAAAGCTTCTGACAAACAGCCGCATCATCGTGCTGATTTTCCTGGTGGCCTTCCTTTCGCTGGTTACGGGCGGAAAGTTCTTCACCTACGGAAACTTTGTCAACATTCTTTACTCCATTTCGCTGACCGGCATCATGATCTGCGGCGCGACCTTCGCGGTGCTCCTCGGGGGCATCGACCGTACGGTCTCCGGTAACGCCGCGGTTTGCGGTGCCATGGCGGCGACGGTGGTGCTGGCCTTCGGCCAGACGACCGGCGGTGCGATCGCGGGTCTTTTTGCGGGTCTTGCCTGCGGTATCGTGAGCGGCTTTTTCCACGGCCTTGTGCTGTCGCGCTTCGCGATTCCCGCCTTCCTGCTGACCCTCGCCACGAACGAAGTGCTGTACGGCATCGTGCAGTTCATCACCGGCAACCAGCTGATCAACGTGATGCGCTGCGATTTCATGAACTGGATCGGGGAGAACCGTCTGCTCGGTATCCCGATTCCGGTCTATATCCTCGCAGTCTGCTTTGTGATCTGCTACATCGTGCTGAACCACACGGTGTACGGCCGTTATGTCTATGCGACCGGCGGCAACCGGCAGGCGGCGGATCTTTCGGGCGTGCCGACGAGACGCGTGATCGTGATCGCCTATACGATCTCCGGCTTTATGGGCGCGCTGTCCGGCTTTGTGATGAGCTGCATGAACAAGCAGGCGTCCGCAGCGCAGGCAATGGGCTATGAGAATGACGTGCTGGCGGCCATCGTTATCGGCGGTGTGTCGATGCGCGGCGGTTCCGGTTCCCTGCAGGGCGCGATGCTCGGTGCGGTGCTGATCGGCGTTATCACGAACGGCCTGCAGCTGCTCGGCGTTCCTTCGATCTATCACAACCTGGTCAAGGGCGTCATCATCATCGTCGCGATCGCGTGGGATATGCTGTCCGCGGCGCGCAAATCCGGCACGGCCACCAACCCCTTCGCGGGATTGTTTAAGAGTAAAAAGAAAGTTACCGCATAATACAGGAGGCAGACATGAGTACAATTTCAGAAATGACGCGCGATAAATGGATTGAGAAAACCTTCCCGGAATGGGGAACCTGGCTCGTGGAGGAGATCGAGCAGACGAAGGTGCCGAAGGGCAACGTCGCCATGTGGTGGCTGGGCTGTACCGGCATCTGGATGAAGACGCCGAAGGGCACGAACCTGACGGTGGATTTCTGGAACGGTAACGGCAAGCGCACGCACGGGGACGGCAAGATGGCGCCGGGCCATCAGATGGCCAACATGGGCGGCGTCCGCAAGATGCAGCCGAACCTCCGCAACGTCCCCTTTGTCGCGGATCCCTTTGCCTTCAAACATGTGGACGCGGTGCTGGCGACGCACTATCATCAGGATCACTTAAGCGCGGAGTGGGCCGCGCATGTGATCAATTCCAAAATGACGACGACGGACGCGAAGGGAAAGAAGATTCCCGTGCCCTTCATCGGACCGCTGAAGGCGGCGGAGATCTGGATGAAATGGGGCGTGCCGAAGAACCGGATTAAGATCGTGAAGCCGGGCGATAAGATTAAGGTCGGAGAGATCGAAATCATCTGCCTGGATTCCTTTGACCGCACCTGCCTTGTCACGACGGATTCCACGGGGCCGGACCGGGAGGAGCTCACCGGGAAATGTCCGGACAACATGGACGAGAAGGCCGTGAACTATCTCTTCAAGACACCGGGCGGCAACATTTATCACTCCGGCGATTCGCACTTCTCGACCTATTTTGCGAAGCACGGCAAGGATCACAAGGTGGACGTCGCCTTCGGGGCCTTCGGGGAAAACCCGGTCGGCATCCAGGACAAGATGACCTCGATCGACATCCTGCGCATGGCGGAGTCCCTGCGCTGCAAGGTGGTCATCCCGATCCATCACGACGTCTGGTCCAACTTCCAGGCGGACACGGAGGAGATCCGTCTGCTCTGGGACTTCAAGAAACCGCGTAACCTTTACACCTTCCATCCCTTCTTCTGGCAGGTGGGCGGACGCTACACCTATCCGCAGGATGCGGACATCATGTATTACCATCATCCGCGAGGCTTTGAGGACTGCTTCGAACACCCGTCGAATATCCCCTTCCGCTCACTGATGTAAGGGAGTTGATTCACCTGATTCAGACAAGAGGAGAAGCATCATGAGCAAAGAATATTTCCTCGGTATGTATGAAAAGGCGGTTCCGAAGGAGCTGTCCTGGAAGGAGAAGATGGCCTTCGCGAAGGAAGCGGGTTTTGACTTCATCGAGATCTCCGTCGATGAGACGGACGAAAAGCTCGCCCGCCTGAAATGGACGAAGGAGGAGCGCGCGGCGGTGGTCCGCGCCGGGGAGGAAACGGGCATCCCCCTGCGCTCCATGTGCCTTTCGGGGCACCGCAAATTTCCGATCGGAAGCGCGGACAAAAAGACGCGCGAACGCGGGATGGAAATCATGGAGCAGGCGCTGGCGCTGTCCGCGGACCTCGGCGTCCGGATGATACAGCTTGCCGGCTATGACGTGTACTATGAGGATTCCACGGAGGAGACAAGGCGGCTCTTTGAGGAAAACCTGCACATCGCAACGGAGATGGCGGCGCGTTACGGCGTGATCATGGGCTTCGAGACGATGGAGACGCCCTTCATGAACACCGTCGAAAAGGCCATGTCCTTTGTGGAGATGGTGAATCTGCCTTATCTGCAGGTGTATCCGGATCTCGGGAACATCACGAACGCGGCGAAAGAATACGGCACGCGCGTGGAGGATGACCTGGAGACGGGCAGGGGGCATCTGATCGCCATGCACCTAAAGGAAACGGTGCCCGGGGTCTTCCGTGAGGTGCCCTTCGGCACGGGGCATGTGGACTTCGACGAAGGCATCCGCAAGGCCTGGACGCTGGGCGTACGGCGCTTCGTGACGGAGTTCTGGTACACCGGAGAGGAAAACTGGCGGCAGATCGCAAAGGATGCCTGTAAGATGATGCGGGGGAAGCTGGATGTACAAAGCAAATAAGAAGGTCATCGGTAAACTGACGAAATGCTACAGCGTGGCGAAGGTTGAGGATCAGGGGAAGGTGCGGCTGCTCTGCGCCGCGGAGAAGCAGGATCCCTGTTACATGTTTGAGGCGGACGGGACGCGGATTGACACGCTCTGGGAAGGCCCCGGCGGCGTGATGACGCTGGAGCAGTTTCCCTGCGAGGAGGAAACGATCGTTATGGCGACGCGGAAGTTCTATTCGCCGAACGATTCCGCGGACGCGAAGATCGTGTATTACACAAGGGGAGCAGACGGCAAATGGGAGATGCGGGTACTTTGTGACCTGCCCTTCGTGCACCGCTTCGGCCTGCTTACGCGCGGCGGCAGGCAGTACCTGATTGCCTGCACCTTAAAGAGTGATCACGCCTATAAGAACGACTGGACCTGTCCCGGACGTGTGTGGGTGGCGGAGCTCCCCGCGGACATCCGGGCGTTTGACGAAGCGCATCCGCTGCAGCTTACTCCGCTCGTCAGCGGCCTGTATCACAACCACGGCTTCGCGAAGGTAAGGGAGGCGGACGGCACGGTATGGGCGCTCGTCGGCACGGACAAGGGCGTGCTGAAGGTGATGCCGCCGGCGGAGGCGGGCGGTGCCTGGGAGACGGCGCTTTTGCTTGCGGAGGCGACCTCCGACATGCTCTATGAGGATTTTGACGGCGACGGCAAGCGGGAGCTTCTGGTGATGGCGCCCTTCCACGGCGAAAAGCTTGCGGTCTTTCATGAGGCGGGCGAGGGCCTTGCGGCGCCTGTCTTCGGGAAAGCGGCCGTGACGGAGGTACTGCCCGGCACGAAGGATGTGAAGGTGTGGAACGGAGAGAGCGCCACGGAGATTTCCGCCGGCGCAAAGCGCTTCGAAAAGATCTGGCAGTATCCGGAGGAGATGCCCTTCCTGCATGCGATTTATCCGGCGGAGATCAGGGAAAGAAGCTTGCGATCGTCGGCGCGCGCGAAGGAAAGCGGGAGCTGCTTGCGCTGTACTATGACCCGGAGAAAAAGGATTACGTGACAGATGTGCTGGATGCCGGTGCCGGTCCCGCGAACGCCCTGTT
The DNA here is from genome assembly GCA_017443065.1 of Lachnospiraceae bacterium. Lineage (GTDB taxonomy): Bacteria > Bacillota > Clostridia > Lachnospirales > Lachnospiraceae > Butyrivibrio. The sequence goes on along the minus strand of JAFSPF010000014.1, from coordinate 7,905 downwards.
TTTCCAAGAGGACGGGAAGGACATGGTGCTGGCCGCCAACCGCGAGACGGATGAAATTGCGCTGTATGAGATCACGGCATCCTGAGACGCTGCATCGGGTGATGCAGGATTCAGTTGCGAACAGGAGGAGAGGAAGATGCTCGAGGAATTAAAGAAACGCGTGTATGATGCCAATATGCTGCTGCCAAAGTTTGGTCTTGTGACCTTCACCTGGGGCAATGCCTCGGAGATCGACCGCGAGAGCGGGATCTTTGCGATCAAGCCCTCGGGGGTGGATTATGAAAAGCTGAAGCCGGAGGATATGGTGCTTGTGGATCTGGACGGCAAGGTCGTGGAAGGAAGCTTACGGCCCTCCTCCGATACGGACACGCATGTCGAACTGTACAAGGCCTTTGCGGACATCGGCGGTGTCGTGCACACGCATTCCTCCTATGCGACGAGCTGGGCGCAGACGGGACGTGATATCCCCTGCTACGGGACGACACATGCGGATTATTTTTACGGCCCCGTTCCCTGCATGCGCGTGCTGACAAAAGAAGAACTGGATGCCGGCTATGAGAAGAATACCGGCGTGCTGATCGTTGAGGAATTCAAAAGACAGGCGATCGACCATCTGGCGGTCACGGCCTGCCTTTGCAAAAATCACGGCCCCTTCTGCTGGGGCAAGGATGCCACGGATGCCGTGCACTGCGCCGTGGTTCTGGAGGAGGTTGCCAAAATGGCGTACCGGACGGAGCTGATTCACCCGGAAGTAAAGCCTGCCCCGCAGTATCTGCAGGACAAGCATTACTTCCGTAAGCACGGCAAGGAGGCGTATTACGGGCAGGCGTAACTGTTTGGAACGGTTACGCCGCGGGCAATCGATCAGTCATCATAAACGGATTCCACATCGAACTCACGGATCGCTCCGGTGCGGGCATCCACTTCCACATCATATTCCATGGTGCCGGCGATAAATTCGATCTCATAGACCGCGATGCCGTCATCATAGTCCATGTGCGCCTTGGTGAAGGTGGCACTGCCGACGCCTGCCTGCTGTAAGGCGATGGATTTCGCCTGGTCCAGCGTGATGTTGCCGGTGGCCTGCGGCTGCTGCTGTGCCGGAGCCTGCTGCTGCGGCGCGGCGGGCTGTGCGGGAGCCGGTGCAGGCTGTGCGGGTGCCTTCGGTTGCTGCTTCGGCACCGCGATCGCGTAGTTCTCCACATCGAAGTCGAAGGAGATGATATCACCGGTATAGGCATCGATCTCGTAATCATACTCCGTCATGTCCTTGTAAAACTCCACGTCATAGACATAACGCCCGTCGTCATAATCCGGATGGGACTTGATGAAGGTCACATCGCTTTCCTTTAACTGCGCATGCGCAAGGGCGATTTCCCGCGCCTTTGCCTCGCCGATATCCGTGGCGGTGCCTGTGCCGGTCTGCGTCTGCGGTGCCGGCTGCTGCGGCGCAACGGGCTGCGCGGGTGCCTGCGGTGCCGGTGTGCCCGCGCCGGTTTGCGGCTGCTGCGTCGTGTCTGCTGTCGCCGGGGCATCCGGTACCGTCGTGGCATCCGGTGCCGTCAGGTCCGAGACAGCCGTATCCGACGGCGGCGCGATCGTCACCGGTGCGTTCACCGTGCTTTCGGCCTGCGCCTCGGCGGCCTGCTGCGTGACAGGTGCCTGAGAGTATGCGCCGGGGATGTTGACGCCTTCGCATCCGGAAAGCGCCAGGATGCAGGCAGTGGCAAGCAGTATGTGTAAAGGTTTTTTCATGTCGTTTTCCTCCTGTTCCGGCAGGAAATCCTTGTCCCTGCCTGTGCTGTCATTGTATGCCGTGAAAATTAAAAACAGATTAGAAACCGCCCTGAGGGGGCGCAAGCATGCTGATTCCTTACAGGAGGGGCGTGGTGTATAATGGGTAGGAAGCGGAAGGAGATTGCCATGAAAAACGAATGGATGTATGAAAAGGTAAAGGAGCGGATGCTCCGTTATGCAAAGGTGGATACGCAGTCCTCGCGGACCTCGCAGACGACACCGACGACGGCAAAGCAGTTTGACCTGGCAGGAATGCTCTTTGACGAGCTGAGGGAGATCGGGGCGTCGGAGGTGTATCTGGATGAGGAGCACTGTGTGGTGTACGGGAAGCTGCCGCCGACGGAGGAGGCGCTTTCGGCCCCTGCGCACGCGCTTGGCTTTGTGACCCATATGGACACCGCGCCGGATGCCAGCGGCACGGACGTGAGGCCGTGGGTGCTGGAAAACTACCGCGGCGGTGACATCGTCCTGAATGAGGAAGAGGGGATTGTCATGGAGGAGGCGGTGTATCCGCAGCTTGCGCAATATGTCGGACAGGATCTGATTCTGACGGACGGGAAGACCCTGCTGGGTGCGGACGACAAGGCGGGGATTGCCGCGGTGATGACGGCGGCGGAGTATCTGTGCCTGCATCCGGAGATCCGGCACGGCCTCGTCAGCATTGCCTTCACGCCGGATGAGGAGGTCGGGGGGCTGGCAAAGGATCTGGACCTTGCGCGATTCGCCTCCCCCGTGGCCTACACAGTGGACTGTGACTGGCTGGGGTATTATTCGGATGAAACCTTCAACGCCTCGGATGCGTTGCTGACGGTGCGCGGGACAAGCGTGCACACGGGAACGGCGAAGGGCATCATGGTCAATGCCGCGGAGATCGCATCGGAGTACATCGCCATGTTTCCGCAGGACGAGAAGCCGCAGAACACGGAGGGACTGGAAGGCTTTTTCCACCTCGTGGCGGTCAAGGGCGACTGCGAGGAAGCAATGGTCTGGCATATCGTGAGGGATTTTGACAGCGGGCATTTTGCGGAGCGGGAGGAGATGCTCCTTGGCTTTGCCGAACGGCTCCGTGCGAAATACGGGGCGGAGCGGATCGATCTTGAGATCCGTCCGACCTACCGCAACATGAAGGAAGTGATCGATACCGTGCCGCATACGGTAACGCTGCTGGAAGAGGCCTTTCACGCGGCGGGGATTGCGGAGCCCGTCAGGCTCCCCTTCCGCGGCGGAACGGACGGGAGCGCACTGTCCCACAGGGGTCTTCCGGCCGTCAACATCAGCGCGGGCTATGAAAATGCGCACGGGCGCTTTGAATTCGTCCCGGTGCAGTCCATGGAAAAGAACGCGGAGGTGCTGCTGTGTCTTGTGGAAGCATATATGCGGCGTACGGACGCCGGATGAAACACAAGATGTGGTACGGGGAAAACCGTCCGGCACAAAAATAAAAAAAATGAAAAATTTCTCTTGACAAATCATGCATGCATCGGTTATGTTTGATTCCTGACGATGCTTCATCGTCACGCGGAGGCGTTCCGCCAAAGCGGTTTCCACAGAAATCTGGGTGTTTGAGTGTTGTAGTAACTTGGGGAATGCAAAGGTTTTTTGAAGGAGGGGGTTTTATGGGGAGATTCCGTAGTCAGATGATTTCCGTACGCGATTTGCTGCGGAAAATGCGGTCGCATGCCGTGATCAGCGTTCTGTCCGCTGTGGGACTTGCGACAATCGGTTGCGGCTTTGTCGTGTTTTCCGCGATCGACGAACTCGATACGGCAACGTATGCGACAAAGGTCATTGAAGAAGGGGATCAGGTCAGCATTGTGTACGCGGATTCCGAAGAGGCGGCACAGACGAAGAACATGCTGACGCTCATGCAGAACACAATGGAGGAGGTCCGGAAGCAGGTTCGGGAAAACCATGTTGCGGTGGAGCGCGCGGAGGATGCCGTCGTCAGCGTGGACGAGCGTGCGCAGAGAGGGTTTGAAGCCACCGCCGAACAGATCGACGGGATTACAGCGCACATGAACAATTCCATGAATGCCGTGCAGGAGCTGGGCCGGAAGGTGGAAGAAGGCAACCGCAGCGGAGAGGGCTTCCTGCAAAACATCCTGAACAACATGTCTGCGGTGGATTCGAGTCTTTCCGTCTTCGGCGACAACATGAACGGACGCTTTGCGGATACCGACGAAAAGCTGAACCGTCTCCTGGAGCAGCTGGAGCTGTCCAATCAGAATATTGTTGTGCTTCAGACGCAGCTGGATGAGGCAAGGAAGGAAATCGAAGCCCTGAAGGGGATGGTGACAAATGTCGGGGATGCGCAGAATACGCTGGGCATCACCATTCTCGAAACGGAACAGAGGCGCACGGAGGATTACGATGCGCTGAAACAGATGATTGACACGAATGCGGCAAATATCACAACCGTGTCCAACCGCGTTCCCTTCGCGCTCGGCATTGACGGCGAAGGGGAGTACGGATATGTAAAGGAAGGTGCAGATGCAGTAATCCCTTTTAGACATCCCGGTCCGCAGACCGGGGATGCGGCAGGCATCGCACACATACATGCCCAGGGGACCGGCTGTTACCGGACGTCCGTCTCCATGACGACGCGAAGCTGCAACGGCACGATGAGCTCTTACGGCTACGCGAACTGTACCAAATGCGGCGAGGGACCGCAATACTGTTCCGCAAATCCGGCCTGCGCCAAAGGAGGAAGTCACAGCATGGGGGCGACGCTCTACCGGTGCTCCTCCTGCGGCTACCAGAGATATTCCGGCGGAGGCACCTGCGGAAACACCATCAGTGTTCCGACGACGGTTTCGACGCTGAACTGTGCAAGAAGCACCTGCGGAAGGATCTATATCGAAAACGGGTATTACCGGACGGGACGGCGGGAGTGTCCGCTGGCCGTGATCTGTGTGGCCGAGGACGCCGGGATGAGCATTGCCGGCTGCGCCTGGCGCGCGGAGGACGGGGGCGTCATCAGCGGTGACGCAAACGGCGTCACCGTGACCGCGGCGCACAACGGTCTGTATATCTGTACCGTGACGCTCAGGGACAATGTGTCAGGCGCCATCACACAGCAGGAGGTGAGCTACAGGGTCATCAATCTCATTAAATAAGCGCGGAAGGAAGGGGTGCGCGCGTCCCTTTCGCTTGCAAGTTCCTCCAAATGGTGTAGAATAGAACAGACGGCGTTTCGCCGTCTGTTCATTATTTTTAACGGAGGTAAGGACCATGCAGACAAAGATCGATATTATATCCGGCTTCCTGGGTGCCGGCAAGACCACATTGATCCGGAAGCTCTTAAAGGAAGCGCTCGCCGGGACGAAGGTGGTGCTGATCGAAAACGAATTCGGCGAGATCGGCATCGACGGCGGTTTCTTAAAGGAGGCGGGGATCGAGATCCGTGAGATGAACGCCGGCTGCATCTGCTGCTCCCTGGTCGGTGATTTCGGCACCTCGCTGAAGGAGGTCATGACAAAGTACGAACCGGAGCGGATCCTGATTGAGCCCTCCGGCGTCGGCAAGCTTTCCGATGTCATGAACGCGATCAAGAACGTCGCGGACGAAACCGGCAACATGGAACTGAACGCGGCCGTCACGGTGATCGACTGCACGAAGGCAAAGCTGTATATCAAAAATTTCGGCGAGTTCATCACGGACCAGCTGGAGAACGCCGGCACGATCATCCTGACACGCACGGACAAGGCGGATCAGGCAAAGATCGAAGAGGTTGCGGACATCATCCGCGGCTATAACAAAAAGGCGACCGTGATCACGACACCGCTCGCGGAGCTGGACGGGAAGGCGATCCTGGAGACCTTCGAGGGCACGAAGGATCTCGCGGCGGAGATCCTGAAGATGGCGGTCGAGGCCTATCATCATGATGAAGAGCATGATCATGACGAGCATGAGCATCATCATCACCACGACCATGATCATGACGAGCATGAGCACCATCATCACCACGACCATGATCATGATCATGAGGAGCATGAACATCATCACCACGATCATGACCATGACCATGACGGGCATGAGCACCATCATCACGATCATGACCATGATGAACATGAGCATCATCACCATGATCATGATCACGATCACGAACATGAAGACGACGGCGTCGTGATCCACAATACGCATGATTACCAGCACAGGCACGGGCATCATCACGATCATGACCATCATCACCACCACGGACATGACGCGGATGAGGTCTTCGGCAGCTGGGGCATGGAGACGCCGCACCGTTATTCCGAAGAGAAGATCGCGTCCCTGATCAAAGCGCTCGAGGATCAGGACCAATACGGCTTTGTCCTGCGCGCCAAGGGCATCCTGCAGGACGAGAACGGCGTCTGGCATGAATTTGACCACGTGCCGGAGGAAACGGAAATCCGAGAGGCCTCCGCGGACGTCACGGGTAAGATCGTCATCATCGGCGCGGACCTGAAGGAAGAAAATCTGGAGAAATTATTCAGAGGTTGAGAATGAGCATCATGAAGCGACTGAAAGGAGCGAAATGAGTAAGCCGACGTATGTGATTAACGGATTCCTCGACAGCGGCAAAACCAGCTTTTTCCGCTATACGCTGGCGCAGCCCTATTTCAAGGCGAAGGGCAAAACCCTGCTGATTGCCTGCGAGGACGGCGAGGAAGCCTACGGGGACGGACTGCTGAAGGACACGAATACCGTCCTGATTACAATGGAGGAAGAAGCGGAGTTCACGCTGGAAAAGCTTGCGGCGCTGGACAGGGAGTTTGATCCGGAGCGCATCCTCATCGAATACAACGGCATGTGGGATTTCCGGAACATGAAGCTGCCGGAGGTCTGGCATCTGGAGCAGCAGATCACGATGATCGACGCCTCCTCCTTCCAGATGTACTTCACCAACATGAAGTCGCTGCTGGCGGAGCAGATCCGGAATTCGGAGCTGATCATGTTCAACCGCTGCGAGGAGGGCCTGGATCTTGCTTCCTACAAGCGGAACGTGAAGGCCATCAATCAAAAGGCGGAGATCATCTTTGAGGATGAAAACGGGGAGGTCAACGTGACGCTGGACGAGGATCTGCCCTTTGATGTCAGCGCGGATCCGATCGAACTCTCCGGATACGGCTTCGGCATGTTTTACCTGGATGCCCTGGACAATCTCGACCGCTACGAGGGGAAGAACGTTCATTTCCGCGGCATGGTGTTAAAGCCCAGGCAGTTCCCGAAGAACCGCTTCGTGCCGGGGCGGATGGCCATGACCTGCTGTGCGCAGGACATGCAGTTCCTCGGCTTTGTCACGGACTACAAGGGTGCGTATAAGCTGAAGGATAAGGAATGGGTGGATGTGACCGCCCGTGTCGGAAGAGAGTATGTGAAAGAATACAACGGGGAAGGGCCGGTCCTCGCCGCGATCAGTGTGGAGAAGTGCGACGCGCCGGAGAATGGAGTGATAGACTTCTCAAACCCAGAGAGTAATTAAGAAAAAGCCCCTTCGTATGCAAGCATACAAGGGGCTTTTTGTTTGCCATTCATTTGGCCGGTCAGCCGCCGATCTTGTTCACGCTCTGCGTCAGCCGCGATACCTTGCGGGAGGCCGTGTTCTTCTTCAGCACGCCCTTGGCCTTCGCTTTGTCGATCGTGGAGGCAGCGGCCTTCAGCGCCGCATCGGCAGCCTCTTTATCTCCGCTTTCCACGGCAACGCGCACTTTCTTCACGGCCGTCTTGACGGAGGATTTGACCGCGCGGTTCCGCGCAGCGGCTTTTTCGTTGGTCAGAATACGCTTTTTCTGTGATTTGATGTTTGCCATCGTTTCCTTCTCCCATTCGGTACTTTTTCTCAAACAGCACCAAATATAATATCGGATTTCCCCATGCCTGTCAAGCGTTTTTTGCCCGAGCAGTGATTACGCATGAAAATTGAGCGGATCATGAGTCCGTTCTTTTTTTCTTGACCAAATATAGCATAAACGTATATACTATACATATGAAACGCAAGATCATTTATCCTGATTGGGTCGAAAAATATCGTACAAAAGGACGCACCATACGCAAAGTACGGGATGGCTATGGTTTGTATTCCTGCACATCGGTTTATGTGAAAGGCTCTACTCCAAAGTCTGT
>JAFSPF010000105.1 GCA_017443065.1 Lachnospiraceae bacterium | reverse complement strand
TGCACGCACCCTTTCCTGCTTCCGGCGAGGACGGGGTGTGGGGCAGCGCCCCACATTTTCATCGATATATTTGCAGTTTTCAAGGTTCGTTTGAGCCTTTTTCTTTGGCTCAGTTTTTCATAAATCGCGTTACACTACCCTCGGATGAGCGATTAATGTATTTCACCATGGTATTCTTCTCCGCCCTTTCGATGCGGTCTCTCCCGCGTTTTCAGCCACAATCGTCTCCGCCGCAATGGCAACCGCGTCAGTTTCTCTGGCCATCAGATTTCACTTCATCATTCCTTCCAGTTTTGCAAGGCTTTTGGAAAGATCGATCGCCGCTTCAGACACCTTGACGATGTTCCCTTCCGATATGACATAGTGTTCCGTCGGCACGTGCTCTTTCAGGGTGCGCTCGATCTCATGCATGATATAGTGCATCTGCGTGCAGTGCGGGGAGCGGTCCACGGAGGCGAAGGTCATCGACTCCACCTGTCCCGTTGCAAAGATGGCGGACAGTTTTGTAATCGCCATATTCACGTGGGTGCTTTCCAGGCACAGCCCGTAGGTCTGGTCTGCTTTCCCGGCAAGCTCCCGAAACGCCTCCGGCCAGACTTCCTCCAGGCAGCTTCCCGCAATCAGAACCTTTCCCTTCACGCTGTAAACATTTGTTTCCATCAGATTTTTCATGACTTCTCACCTCAAACATCATTATACTACAAGTTTTCATGCATGAATTAAAAAAGCCCCCGGCCGCAGTCAGCACAGGGGCTTTTAACGTCATACACGGAGGCTGTCCCGTACTATTTTGCCGGACGTAACTCTGCGTACCCTTTCCACGCAAACAAGGCTTCTTCCGCTTCATTTGCAAGAACCTCTTCCACATTGCAGATATAAAGATAGTGGTCGCCGGTCTCATGGTATTCTTTTAAGCTGCAGCGGATCGCCACCTTGCTGTGCACGGGTACCCTGATCCCGCTGCCCGGCATTTCCTGCATATCAATCCCGTTTTTTGCAATCTTATCCGTGTCGCGTCCGCTGGCCGTGCCGCATCCCATGACGGCATCCGCAATCTCTGCGCCAGGTATCGTCAGGATGACTTCCTTTGTCTCCTTTCCAACAGACCTGCCGTTCATAATGTTTTTTTACCTCGATACGGTATCCTTTCCGCCTTGCATGAACGACACCGCCATGATATCATTGAACCATACACGAAACAAGTACCCACTTTCAGGTTAAATACTTACTCGGAGGTAAGTAGTGAAAAAGAAAAGCATTGAAGAGGCAGACTTTTATGATACCGGCTACAGCTATACGCTTTCCCTGATCAACGGAAAGTACAAGCCGATCATTCTTTACTGTCTCATGGAATATGAGCCGGTGCGCTTCAACGAAATGCGAAGGTACCTGAAGGATGTGGCGGACAAAACGCTCAGTCAGCACTTAAAGGAGCTGGAGGCGGATCAGCTGATCACACGGACGGTCTATGCGCAGATACCGCCCAGGGTAGAATACACACTCACGAAGCGCGGACACTCGCTCGTCAAGGTGCTGGATAAGCTGTGCGACTGGGGAAACGCCAATCGTCGCACGCGGTCGTAAGCGAATCGAAGTCACGGAATAGTTAAGGATAAAAAACATGAAATTCACCATCCGCACAAAAAAAGATCTGACGGAAGCCGTGAAGCGCTTCGGCATCCTGCCGTATTTTGAAAACAGCTTAAGCGGCTTTTCCATCGAGGAGCACTGTGCGCCCTCCGCCTGGTTTTCGGGCGCGGAGGGCGTATGGGAATGGAAGGGCCCGGTGATCCGGGAGGCGAAGTGCGCCTACGGCAAATTCTTTGAAAAGAAGGCGGCCTTTGTCAGCATGGAATGGTTTTACGATCTGGCCAATTACCGCAGGGACGGCTATGATTTTGACGCGCGTTATGAAGACGGTCTCTCGTCCTTTCGTGACAGGGAGCTCTATGACCTGATCGAAAAGCACGCGCCGGTGTTATCCAAAGAAGCAAAGCGCATCGGGAATTACAAAAAGGGCGGAAAGAAGGGCTTTGACACGATCATCTACCGCCTGCAACAGCAATGCTACGTGATCGTGGATGACTTTGTTTACATGACCGACCGCTTCGGCAACGAATACGGCTGGGGTGTCGCGAAGTACACGACGCCGGAGGTGTTCTTCGGAAAGACCTTTGCGGATAAGGTTTACCGCCGCACGCCGGAGGCCTCTTACGAAAGACTGCTCAAACATCTGAAGGAGCTTCTTCCGCGGGAAAGCGAAGAAGCCATCCGGAAGTTTCTGGGATAAAATACTCCTGACCCTGATACAAGGGAAGCTTCTTATTACGCTTTTTTTCCTCCGAGAAACACGACATTGTAGCGTTCGACCTCAATTTTTTCCCAGACCTGCGCAACAACATAGGGCTCTTCCTTCAGCCAGGCATCCAGCGCCGCACGGTCGGGAAAATCCACGACCAGCATCGAGCCCTTCATCTTCCCCTCTTCATCCAGGATGCCGCCGCCGCAAATGACCTTCGATCCCAGCTCCTCCATCCGCTTCAGATGCGCCGGGCGCGCCTCCATCCGCTTCTCCAGCACGCCTTCTCCGTCATACGCCTTCACCATAAACTGCATTTGTCTTACCTCCTAAAAAGAATCGTTTAAGATATCATAGCTTCTATCCAGGACACAACCTCCGCAAGGCCATCCCCCGTTTTCGCGCTGACGGGGATGATCTTCGCTTTCCGGTTCCGCTCCCGTATCCTTTCGACGGCCTTTTCCATGTCAAAATCAAAAAAGGGCAGCGTGTCCGTTTTGCTGATGAGAATCAGATCCGACTGCTCAAACATCAGGGGATATTTCAGTGGCTTGTCATCTCCCTCCGGCACACTGTAGAGCATGATGTTTTTGTGCGCCCCGGTATCAAACTCCGCAGGGCAGACGAGGTTGCCGATGTTCTCCAGAAAGAGGATGTCCATGCCGGAGGTGTCCACATCCGCCAGCGCCCTCGCGGTCATGTCCGCATCGATATGGCAAAGACCGCCGTTATGAATCTGCAGGGAAAAAACACCCGTGGCCTCCGCCACCCTTGTCGCGTCCAGCGTCGAGCGGATATCCACGTCCATGTCGCCGATCACGTACTTCTCCTTCAGCAACTTGATCAGCGCCACGAGAAGCGTCGTCTTCCCGCTGCCGGGCGAGGACATGACATTCAGGAAGAGTGTTCCCTGCCGGGACATCTTCTCCCTGATCTCCTCCGCTTTTTTTTCATTGGCGGCACCGATATTCTCATGGATTTCAATGACTCTGACTTCTCCCATTCTATACCGTCCATTCCCTGACTTCGCGAACCAGTTCTTCCGCCAGCTCCCTGATGCCCTCTCCCGTTTTCGCGGACACATAAAATATCTTCATGTCCGGACGAAGCGCCCGGACATCCCGCTCCATGCGTTCCTTATCAAAGGAAAAGGCCTGCAGCGTATCCGTCTTGTTCACGACAAGGATTTTGCATTCCTGATACATCAGCGGATATTTGGCCGGCTTGTCGTCTCCCTCCGGCACGCTTAAGATCGTGAGGTTGACGGCCGCCCCGGTGTCAAACTCCGCGGGGCAGACGAGATTGCCGATATTTTCCAGTACGATCAGATCCAGGTCCTCACGCCCGAAGGCCCTGAGTCCCTGCCTCGTCATGTCCGCATCCAGATGACACATGCCCCCGGTGTGCAGCTGTATGGCGGGAATGCCCGCCTGCTGCAGGGTCAGAGCATCCACGTCCGAATCAATGTCCGCCTCCATCACGCCGAAGCGGATCTCCTCCTTCAGATACGGATACAGCGCCAACAGCAACGAAGTTTTCCCGCTGCCGGGGGAAGACATCAGATTCATCAGACAGATCTTCTTTGCCTTCAGCTCGCTTCGCAGCACTTCCGCATCCGCCGCGTTGTCTTCCAGTATGCTCTCTTTCAGTTCGATGATCTGCATGTAATCTGTTTCCCGACGGTGTTTCCAAATGATAAACGACAATCCTTATTATAGATGCTTTGCTTCCAAAACACAACGAACACACCGCCGATGTGTCCCTGAAGGAAACGCCGCCCGGCGCCTGGGCTTGCGTTCAAGATGAAACAGATAAACAGACACTACAGAAATCTCGGTTGTTACATAGGACTATAACATGACGACAGTAAACTGTCAATAAAGATTATAAATAAATAATAAACAAAATATTTACCGTTCGTTTGGTGGTTTTTACTGTACGCGCGGCAGTTCCATACAGAGGCCGCAGTTCATGCAGTCGCGTTCTTTCCCTTCCGCTTTTTTCGGTTGCGATGAAGCAACACCCGCCTTCTCCGGGCGGTATTTCCTGTCATAGAGAAGCGCCGCCAGAAGCACCACAAAGCAGGAGCCCGCGTTGTGCACGAGCGCGCCGGTCGTCGGGGTAAGAATCCCCGTCACGGACAGGGCCACTGCCACAAGGTTGATGCACATGGAGAGCGTGATCGCAAGCCGGATCGTTTTCACCGTTGTATTCGAAAGCCATTTCAGATAAGGCACGCGGCTGAGATCATCGGTCATCAGCGCGATATCCGCGGCCTCCACCGCAATGTCGGCGCCCTGTACACCCATGGCCACGCCCACGTCCGCGCATTTTAAGGCCGGCGCATCATTGACGCCGTCACCGATCATGCAGACCGGTCCTTTTTCCTTCAGTACTTCGATCTGACGCACCTTGTCCTCAGGCAGAAGGGACGCACGAACTTCCCTCAGGCCCGTCTGTGCCGCCAGATATCTTGCCGCGCTTTCGTGATCTCCGGTTAAAAGCACGGGGGTCACGCGCAATGCGCAGAGCTTTTCGATCATGCCGCGCGCTTCGCTGCGTGCGGTATCGGAGAGCGCGATCACGCCTTCGACCGCCGCATCCTTCGCGACAAAGACCAGCGCCTTGCCCTCCGCACGCAGGCGTTTTGTTTCCTCCGTCGCCTCTGCGGGGATGGCAATCCCCTCTTCCCGAAGCATCCGCTCCGTTCCAAGCACCCAGGTGCTGCCGTCCAGAACCGCCCTCACGCCGCGTCCTGCGGACATATGGAAGCGCTCGCTCTCCCGCAGGGGCAGTTCCTTTTCCTTTGCGTACTGCACGATCGCTTTGCCCAGCGGATGCTCGCTCTTCGCCTCCGCGGAAGCGGCAAATCCGAGCAGCTCCTCTTTGGAACAGACACCGCAGGGGACGATGTCGCTCACATGCAGCGCACCCTGCGTCAGCGTGCCGGTTTTGTCAAAGGCGATCACGGAAACATGCCCCATCTTCTCCAGCGCCTCGCCCGACTTGATGATGACGCCGTTTTTCGCGGCCTGCCCGATCGCCGCCATGATGGCGGTTGGCGTCGCCAGCACCAGGGCGCAGGGACAAAAAACCACAACCACGGTCACGGCGCGCGTGATATCCTTTGTGACCAGCCATGTCACGATGGCAATCGTCAGGGACAGCGGCACCAGGAGCGAAGCCCATCTGTCCGCAATCCGCTGCGTCGGTGCCTTCCTCTCCTCCGCCTCCAGCACCATGCGGATCAGCGTCTGCAAAGAGGAATCCGCGCCGACCCGTACCGCACGGACATCGATCGCACCGTCCTGGTTTAAGGTTCCGCAAAAGACCTCGTCTCCTGCGGTTTTATCCACGGGCAGCGATTCGCCGGTCATGACGGACTGGTCAATGCAGGTATCCCCCGATACGATCACGCCGTCCGCGGGAATCCGCTCCCCGGGCAGCACGCGCAGGAGGTCTCCCTCCCGCACCAGCGTCGCGTCAATGAGCTCCTCTCCCGCTGCCGTCAGTCGCCTTGCCGTCTGCGGCGCGAGGGAAATCAGCTGCTTCAAACCCTTTTTGGCGCGGCCCGCCGTCATGTCCTCCAACAGCGCCCCGATCGCCATGATAAAGGCGATTTCGCCCGCGGCAAAAAGATCGCCGATCAGCACCGCAGCCACCATGCCGATCGTAATCAGCAGCGCGGAGGAAATCTTACTGAGCCCGTGATTGAAAATGATTCTGTATACGGCAAGATACAACAGCGGGATGCCGCAGGCGATCACCGCTGCCCAGGCTATGGCTTCCGCCTGCGGGTAGCCGAAGCGCGGAAGCAGGAGGGATGCGAGCAGACAGACACCGGCCGCAATCGTCACGGGCAGTCCTTCCAGCGTATGAACGATCTTCTGCAGCATAGCGCACCTCCTTCCACTCCCTGTCATTCCCGCGTGCCGCACGCGGATGACCGCAGGGACTTGACAGTTAAAGTTATCGAACTTATAATTCGATACAAGACACTGTGTTCATTATCATCATAGGCGTCCCGAAAGGGAAATACAAGGTACGGATGAGGGAATTCGTACGATACCGTACATTTCGGTGAAATTGTACAGGCTGCGACAGGGAGGAGAACAGACCATGGACAGACGGCAGGCAAAGACCAGAAAGGCCGTGATGGAGGCTTTCACGAATCTTTTGGAACACAAATCCTACGGCAATATCACGGTGCAGGAGATCATCGACGCGGCGGACATCGGCCGCAGCACCTTTTACGCACACTTCGAAACGAAGGACGATCTGCTCCGCGTGCTCTGCGAGGAAATCTTCTCACATGTTTTTTCGGAAAAGCCGCACAAGGAAAAGACGCATGACTTCTCTTCGGGCACCTACGGCATGGCCGAAAAGGTGACCCACATGCTTTATCAGCTCGATGACAGCCGTTCCTATCTGCGCGGGATCCTCGCCGGAGAAAGCAGTGATATTTTCATGCGTTATTTCCGGGAGCATCTGACAGAGATTTTTGAGGATGCGCTGCAGAAAAAAACAAAGAAGATTCCGCGTGATTATCTCTTAAACCACGCGACACAGAGCTTTGCGGAAACGGTGCGCTGGTGGATGGCGCACGGCAAATACAAACCGGAGGAGCTCTGTACGTTTTACATGGAAGCGGTGCCCTTCTTCGCGGACTGACAACAGGAGGGACAGCCCGTCTCCTTTTGGGCACAGAGCCCGCAGGCGCCTTCCGGCAGCCCGCAGGCACAGGAGGCACCGGCCTTGCGGTCGCGCACCATCGAACGGATGATGAGCGCCACAACGCCGATGATAATCAAAAGAACAAATACAGAACCGGGATTCATGATATCCTTATCCTCATTTCAACACGCAATGCCGGTAGCTTCCTCACGATTCCTGCGCGGCGAGGCCGCCGGTCACCTTTTTCCCCGCAGGCCGGAACAGCAGGAACAAAAAGACCGCGACAATCACGATACCGACTGCGCTTGAAACATTGAACGCACCGGCGAAGAGCGAGCCGATCCCGTAGCAGGCAATCGCCGCGAGGTAGGCAAAGCCGCACTGGTAGCCGATTGCAATCCAGAACCACTTGCGCGAATTCATCTCACGCTTGATGGCACCCATGGCCGCAAAGCAGGGCGCGCACAACAGGTTGAACACGAGGAAGGCCAGGCCCGAGGCTGCCGTAAAGGTCAGCGCCATGTTCTGGTACACGGTGCCCTCTCCCACGCTGTAAAGAATGCCCATCGTGCCGACGATGTTTTCCTTGGCGACGAGGCCGGTGATCGAAGCCACCGTTGCCTGCCAGTTGCCGAAGCCCGCCGGCGTAAAGATCCAGGCCAGGGCGTTTCCGATGTTGGCAAGGATACTCATCTCAATCTCCTCCTCCGCCAGCATCCGGAAGCCGTCCGGCGTGAAGCCGAAGAAGGTGAGGAACCAGATCACGATCGTGGAAAGCAGGATGATCGTGCCGGCCTTTTTGATAAAGCTCCAGCCGCGCTCCCACATGCCGCGCAGCACCGCGCCCACGGTCGGCATATGATAAGCCGGCAGCTCCATGACAAAGGGCGCGGGGTCTCCCGCAAAGACCCTTGTCTTTTTCAGGATAATGCCGGAGCAGACGATCGCGAAGATCCCGATGAAATAAGCCGCCGGGGCCACCCACCAGGCGCCCCCGAAGATCGCGCCCGCCACCATCGCGATGAAGGGCAGCTTTGCGCCGCAGGGGATGAAGGTCGTCGTGATGATCGTCATGCGGCGGTCACGTTCGTTTTCAATGGTACGCGAGGCCATGATGCCGGGGATCCCGCAGCCCGTACCGATCAGGATCGGGATGAAGGATTTGCCGGAAAGGCCGAAGCGACGGAAAATCCGGTCCATGATAAAGGCGATGCGCGCCATGTAGCCGCAGGATTCCAGGAAGGCCAGAAACAGGAAGAGCACAAAGATCTGCGGGACAAAGCCCAGGACCGCGCCGACACCGGCGATGATGCCGTCCAGCACCAGACCCTTGAGCACATCATTGCAGCCGATCGCATCCAGTCCCCGCTCCGCGAGTACCGGGATGCCGGGCACCCAGGTTCCGTAGGCGGCAGGATCCGGCGCTTCCGCACCGTACTGTTCATAGACCTCCACCGCAGCGGCGAGATCCTCTCCCGTGGCCGTGGCCTCCTCCGTCGCGAGTGTTTCCTCGTCTTCCACAAGATAGCTCACTTCGCTGTCCGCGGGAACATTTGCCGCAAACGCGGTAAGCGAAGCGACGGCCGCATCGGCATCAAAGCCTTCCGCCTCCGTGTCCAGGGCTTCCCGCACGGCTTCCACATCCGCGCCGTTCTCCTCCGCGTTATCCAGGAAGGCGTTCACGACCGTCTCCGCATCCGCGAACGCGCCGTCCGCTTCCTCAAACTCACCGCCTCCCATGCCGAAGAGATGGAAGCCGTCGCCGAAGACGCCGTCATTGGCCCAGTCCGTGGCCCAGCTCCCCACCGTCGTCACGGACACGTAATAGACGATGATCATGACGATCGCAAAGATCGGCAGTGCCAGAATCCGGTTCGTCACGACCGCGTCAATCTTGTCGGAAAGCGTCTGCCGCTCCTCCGATTTCTTTTTCAGCACATGCTGAATGATGTTGCCGATATAGACATAACGTTCGTTGATGATGATGGAGTCCGCGTCGTCATCGATTTCCTTTTCCACCTGCGCGATGTCCTCGCGGATATGCGCAAGCTTTTCCGGCGCGGGCTTCAGCTCCTCCAGTACTTCCTTATCATTTTCAAAGAGCTTGATCGCGTACCAGCGCTGCCGCTCTAAGGGCATGTCATGAACCAGCGCCTCTTCGATATGCGCCAGGCAGTGCTCCACGGGACCGGAAAACTTATGCATGGGGATCGTCTTTTCGCCATGTGCGGCCTGCACCGCGGCATCCGCCGCCTCCTTCACGCCGTCGCCCTTTAAGGCGGAGATCGTCACCACCTTACAGCCCAGCTCCTTCCCGAGCTGCTCCGTGTTGATCTCATCGCCCAGCTTGTCCACGACATCGGACATGTTGATCGCCACGACCACCGGGATGCCCAGCTCCGTCAGCTGCGTCGTCAGATAGAGATTGCGCTCCAGGTTCGTGCCGTCCACGATATTCAGAATGGCGTCGGGGTTTTCCCTGATCAGAAAATTTCTGGCGATGATTTCTTCGAGTGTGTAAGGAGAAAGGGAGTAGATGCCCGGCAGATCGACAACCGTCACGCCGTCATGCCCCTTTAACTTTCCTTCCTTCTTCTCGACCGTGACGCCCGGCCAGTTGCCGACGAACTGGTTGGCGCCGGTCAGCGCGTTGAAAAGCGTTGTTTTTCCGCTGTTCGGGTTTCCCGCAAGTGCAATTTTCATAAAAAAAAATCCTCCCCCCTTATGCTACCTGAATACAGGCGGCTTCATCCTTACGGACACTGAGTTCATAACCGCGCACCGTGATTTCGACAGGATCCCCGAGCGGCGCCACCTTGCGGACGTAGATCTCCACGCCCTTGGTCACGCCCATGTCCATGATGCGGCGGCGGACCGGTCCCTCTCCTGTCAGTTTTTCCACCTTCACGGTTTCGCCCACGCGGACTTCCTTTAACGTTCTCATACCTCTCCTTTCGGTCGGGCTTCGCCCTGTTTATACCATTATTTTTAACGCGGCTTCTTTGCTGATCGCCACGCGTGTGTCCTTGACGTTGACGATCAGATCCTCCCGCACCCTGGAGACCACGCTGACGATGCCGCCGGTGACAAATCCCATGTTTTCCAGATGGGTTTTGCATTCGGAATTGCCCCGCACGCGCTGGATCACGTATTCGGTTTTCGGTTCTGCGAGTGTCAGGGGCATCATTGGTTCTCCTTCTGCGCTCCGCGTTACTTTGAAATCTTTAACTTGGATTAGATTTGTCTAACCCAAATCACATTTTATATGGTATAATATTCTTTGTCAATAAAAAAAATGCCCGAAACCCTTGATTTTACTGGAAAAATCGGGTATGATGTCAGTAATGATTCCTAAAAAAGTCGGGAGCACGCTTCATGCTTCCGGCCGAAGGGAGGACAGAAGCATGACAATCCAAAAGAGTGCCGAAGACTATCTTGAAACAATGCTGGAGATGAAGATGCAGCACGGCTACATCCGCTCGATCGACCTTGCGGAGCATCTCGGGGTGACCAAGCCCTCCGTCTCCTACGCCGTCAAGCGCCTGCGCGAGAACGGCTACATCACGATGGACAAGGACAAGTTCATCCAGCTGACGGATGCCGGCATGGCGATCGCCTCTGACATCTACACAAAGCATAAGCGTCTGGCCGATATTTTCATCGCCCTGGGCGTGGATGAAGAGATCGCCAGAAAAGACGCGCACCGCGTGGAGCATGACCTCTCCGATGAAACCTTTGATGCGATCTGCCGCTACACGAATCTGCATCTTGTGAAAATTGAGAAAGCCTGCAAGCAGTTCTGCAAGAACCCGAAGCCGGACTGCTGAGGAACATAAACATACGAAGACGTCAGACAACACAGGCCGGAAACGGCCTGTGTTTTATTCCGCGGCCTTGAGCGCCGCCGCCATGTCGATGCGGTTTAATTTGCGGATCATGACAAGATCGACCAGCGCCCCGAAGAGAAGCGTCAGGACTATGCAGAGCAAAAAGCTTAACGGCAGGATCTTTGCCGTGAAATAAACCAGGTCCACCTTGATGCTGTGAATCACGAAGCGGGTGAGCAATACCCCGAGCGGCAGCCCCAGTATGGCGCCCAGCAATGTCAGCAGAAGGTTTTCTCTCAGCACATAGCCTGCCGCCTCCCCTCCGTAGAATCCCAGCACCTTCACCGTTGCGATCTCCCGCATCCGCTCCGTGATATTGATGTTCGTCAGATTGTAAATCACGATAAAGGCGAGCGCCGCCGCGGAGATCGTTGTCAGGAACACGATATAGATCATATTCTCCATGATCGTCCCGATGCGTTCCTTTAAGGTGGCGGCCGTTGTCACATTCAGCACTTTTTCCTCGTTCAAAAGCATCGGCGTCAGATCCGCCGCATCCTCCTCCGTCCGGATCCAGGCAACCTTCGTTTCCGGCGCATGACCCGTCATCCCGGTATAGCTTTCCTCCGAGACAAAGGCGTAGTTGTTAATGTAATTATCGAACACGCCGCTGACCGTAAGCGAATGCCTCTGATCCTCCACCGTCAGCGTGAGGCTGTCCCCCTTCTTCAGATTCAGATCCGCGGCCATTCCCGTATTGATCATCACCTCTCCCGTTCCGGGATAGGGAAGCGGCTCCCCGTTTGCGGCAAGCGCAAAAAATGTCTGGAGCCGTTCCGGTTCGGACACCACGCTCAGCAGGGCGCTCTTTTCCCTGCCGTTTGCGCCGACGGAACGGGTTTCCTGAAGCACAAACAGGGTCTCCCCGCCCGCCTCCGTCACCTTCCCCGCAAAGTCCGCACGCGCCGCCTCGTCCATATCCTCCGAAAACAGCACATCATAGGAATAATGCAGGATCTCATCGTACTGATAAACCACCACGTCCTCAATGGAATCACGGATGCCGAAGCCCGTCAGCATCAGAGCCGTACAGCCGCCGACGCCGAGCGTCATCATCAGCACGCGTTCCTTGTAACGGAAGATGTTGCGCATCGTCACCTTCCACATGAAGCTTAAGCGCCTCCAGACAAAGCTCACGCGCTCCAGGGCAACACGTTTCCCGTGCTTCGGCGGCTTCGGACGCAGGAGCTGTGACGGCACTTCCTTTAAGGTTCTTCGCAGGGAGAGGTATGTTACGAGAAGCATGCCCGCAACATAAAGCGCAAAGGTGGACAGGGACAGCGGGACATTCAGATAGTATTCCAGCGTATCCGTGAAGTCATACATGATGGAATAGGCCTTCCAGATCATGGACGGGAACACAAAGGAGCCGGCAAGAATTCCCGTGATGCAGCCAAGCACGGTCGCCGACATCGCATAGGTCAGATACTTGCTCATCGTGCCGACGCCGGAGTATCCCAGCGCATTCAGCACGCCGATCTGTGCGCGCTGCTCCTCCACCATGCGCCGGATCGTTGTCATGCAGATCAGTGCCGCGACGGCAAGGAAAAACAAAGGAAACACGTTGGAGATGTTCCGTACAATCTCCGCATCGGACTCCAGACAGGCATAGCCGATGTTCTCCGATCGCCCCAGCACATAGGCGGAGGGGCGCTCGATGTCCTCGATCTCCTGCCTGGCATCCGAAAGCTCCTGTTCGGCATCCGCCAGCTCCGTTTCCGCCTTCTCGAATTCCTCGTCCGCCTCCTTCCTCGCGTCCTCGTATTCCTTTTGCCCGTCCTCGTATTCCTTCAGCCCGTCCTCATATTCCTTTTGTCCGTCCCGGTATTCCTTCTCTCCGTCCGCAAGCTTCTTCTCCGCATCGCGGATCTGCTGCTCCGCGTCCGCGATCTCTTTTTCAAAGGTCACCTTCGCGTCGTACAGCTCCTGCTGTCCTTTGAGGAATTCCTCTCTTCCCTCGTCCAGCTCCTTTCTCGCCTCATCCAGTTTTTTCTTTGCGTCCGCAAGCTGTTTGCGGCTCTCCTCCAGCTCCTTCTCCCCGCGGTCGAGCTCCGCGCGGCCGGAGGCCAGCTGCGCAGCCGCCGCATCCAGCTGCGCCTTATTCGCATTCAGCTCACGTTCGCCCGCGGCCAGCGCCGCGGCTGCGGCATCCAGTTGCTGTTTTGCCGCATCCAGCTGTGCCCGCATGTCCGCCAGCTGTGCGCGGAGCAGCGTTGTTTCCACGTTGGCTGCCTCAAACTGCTCCGCCTGTGCGACACCGGCCTGATACTGCGCCTCCCCGGCGTTATAGTCGGCCAGACCGGTCTGGTAGTTTGCTTTCTGGGACTGAAACTGTTCCCGACCCGTGTTGTATGCCGCAAGCCCCGCGTCATATTCCTTCTGTGAGGCTTCCAGCTGTGTGCGTCCGTCGGCCAGCTTCTTCTCTCCTTCCGTGAGCTTCGCCCGGCCGTCTTCCAGCTCCTTCAGTCCCTTGTTATACTCCGCCTCCCCGTCCGCAATCTCCTGAAATGCGTCATCCAGCTTCTGTTCCGCGTCCGCAATTTCCTTTGCGCCGTCCGTCCGCGCCTTCTCAAGATCCGCCTTCGCCTGCTTTAAGTCCCGCGCACCGTCATCCAGCTCCTTCCTCGCATCCTTCAGCTCCTGCTCCGCATCGGTGAGCTCCTGCGCAGCGTCTTCGAGCTCCTGCTTCGCATCGTCCAGTTCCCGCTCCGCTTTTTCCTTTTCCTCACGGTATTCCTTCAGCGCATCGTCGTATTCCTTTTCGCCCTCCGCAAGCTCTTCGTTTGCCTCATCGACGATCTCCCGGTAGCGGTCGTCCGCAAGGGACTCCGCCTGTTCCTCCGCACGGCCGCTCAGTTCATCCGCATGCGTCGTGTATTCCTCGCTGTAGATTTCCCCCATCTCCGGCGTGCTGACATAGACGATCGTGAAATAGTCCGCGTCAAAGCTGTCGGCTGTCAGATAAATGAATCCGTTGATTTGTCCGGACGCAAGTG
This sequence comes from Lachnospiraceae bacterium, assembly GCA_017443065.1. Classification (GTDB taxonomy): domain Bacteria; phylum Bacillota; class Clostridia; order Lachnospirales; family Lachnospiraceae; genus Butyrivibrio. The sequence continues at coordinate 11,765 of JAFSPF010000105.1, read as the reverse complement.
AGGTATTGCCGCGTTCAAAATTGAGGTACAGGGGAGACACGCACCGCCCCGTCACGGTAAAGGACTTCTCCCTGAAAAGATCCAGGGTGTCCTCTTCGTTTGTATCGGAAAGCGTGATCGTATCCCCGATCCCCATGCTTAAAAAGCGGTCATCCACCATGCACTCGCCCTGTTTTTCCGGCAGTCTCCCCTCCGTCAGGACCGGCACATTGACGCGTTCGGGCAGGGACAAAAAGGTATATACCTGCTCCTCTCCCTCCGTATATACCAGCGCGTCCTGCCGGAACGCCCCCTCCGCATCGGCCACCCAGCCCTCTTCCTTCAGCGCCTCCACATTGGTCCCGGAATACCCGAGCGTGGACACAAAGGCAAAATCATAAAAGGCCGATTCCGTCAGGTATTCATTTGCCGTCTGCACGATGGCGTCCCTGGTCACGCGCAGGCCCACAAAGAAGCCGCTGCCCAGGGCGATAATGCCGAAAATGGCAAGAAAGCGCCCCGGAGAGCGCCTGATTTCGCGGATGGTGTTTTTGAGGAGGGCCGATTTCACCATTCAATCTCCTCGATCGGTACGGGATGTTCATTGACGGTATTGGATACGATCGTGCCGTTTTTCACACGGATCACGCGGTCCGCCATATCACAGAGCGCGGAATTGTGCGTGATGATGATGACCGTCATGCCCCGTTCCCTGCAGCTTTTCTCCAACAGCCTCAGGATGGCCTTGCCGGTCGCGTAGTCCAGCGCGCCCGTCGGCTCGTCGCAAAGCAGAAGCTTCGGGTTCTTCGCCAGCGCCCTTGCGATCGCCACGCGCTGCTGCTCCCCGCCGGAAAGCTGCGAGGGGAAGTTATCCATGCGCTCCTCGAGGCCGACATCCTTCAGCACCTGCGCGGGTTCTAAGGGCTCCGTACAGATCTGCGTCGCCAGCTCCACGTTTTCGAGCGCGGTCAGGTTTTCGATGAGATTATAAAACTGAAACACAAAGCCGATGTCATGACGACGGTAGGTGATCAGCTTTCTGCCGTCATAGGAGGAGATCTCCTCCCCGTCCAGAAGAATCCTCCCCTCCGTCAGGCGGTCCATGCCGCCGAGAATATTGAGCAGCGTTGTCTTGCCGGCGCCGGACGGCCCCACAATCACCGTCAGCTCCCCCTTCTCGACCGTAAAGGAGGCATCGGCGAGCGCCCGGATTTCGACCTCGCCGTTTTTGTAGACCTTTTTTACGTTTGTAAACTCGATGAAGGACATCGCAGGCAGCTCCCTGGCACAAAGGGACGGTTCTTATGCCCCCTACTCCTCATACCCCGTCAGGTCGATGTCCTCCTCCTTCGCGATTTCGAGCAGCGCCTCATCGGAGGCATCATCGACCCGCTTCAGGTCGACATCGATCAGCTTTTGCGAGAAGCCGAGGCTCCGCGCCGTCATGTAGTATTCCTTCAGATCACTCCGCAATTTTTCATAATTAAACATGCTTTTACTCCTTCGGCACGATTGTCCGTGCGTCCTTCACGATATGTCCCGCGGGAACCACGCCCCTGACGCTCACCGTCGGATACACATTCGAATGCGACCCGACCACTGTTCCGGGATTCAGCACCGCGTTGCAGCCGATCTCCGCGTAATCCCCGAGGATCGCGCCGAACTTTCGCAGTCCCGTCACGATCCGCTCCGGCATACCGAAGGCCGCCGCATCGTTTTTGACGACGATGTTCTTCCGGTCCGCCTTGACATTGGAGGTAATGCTGCCGGCACCCATGTGCGCATGAAAGCCGAGGATGGAATCCCCTACATAATTATAATGCGGTGCCTCCACCTGATTGAAGAGCAGCACGTTTTTCAGCTCCGTGGAATTACCGACGGTAGCGCCTTTTCCCACAATCGCACATTCTCTCAGAAAGGCACAGTGACGGATCTTCGCGCCCTCGTCGATGATCACGTAATCCCCGATAAAGGCCGTCGGCGCCACTTCAGCACTCTTCGCGATCCAGACATGCTCCCCTTTTTGTTCATAGACGGCGGGATCCAGCGCAGGCCCGAGCGCCGCGATAAAATCCCTGATCCTCGGGAGCGCCTCCCAGGGATAATGAAGCTCCCGAAAGATCTCCGCCGCGATGGTTTCTTCAAGATTCAGCAGATCCTGCATGACTGCTTCCATGGTGTGCCTCCGGAGGAATCCGGCTGTCGTTTTGACATCCCTTCGACAGCGCTTATCGTGTATGCTTATCTTACAATTAATATGTCACGGGCGCAAGCGGCAAACGACAGGATCATCCCTTTGCGTAAAACGCGGCAATCCTGTCATAGCGTTCGCGCAGATAAGCGCTTCTGTCATGCGCTTTGACACCCTCCACCTGTCTGCGGATAAAGCCCTCCAGCTTCTCCATATATTCCCTCTCGCTGATCGAACCCTCCGCCACGCCGGAAAGCCCCTTTTCCCAGCTGGCGGTCAGCTCCGCTTTCAGCATGGCCGGCATGGAGGCCGCCACCGCCTCATAAATCATCTCTCCGGTCAGGGTGGGCGTGATGATCTGGGTCTTTTTGTTCAGCTTCAGATAGCGGTTAGACACCAGCTTTTTCAGAATCTCGGCCCGCGTTGCGGAGGTGCCGATCCCGGCCCCCTTGATCTGCGCACGCAGCTCCTCATCCTCAATGAACTGTCCCGCATTTTCCATGGTCAGAATCAGGGTTCCGGAATTGTATCGTTTCGGCGGTGAGGTCTCGCCCTCCTTAATAAGAAAACGTTTGATTTCTAATTTGCTGCCCTTCTTCAGTTTCCGGATGACCTCCATGAAGGACGCGTCGATTTCCGTTTCTTCATTTTCGTTGCTCTTCTTTTCGACCTCCGCCACATGAAGGTATCCCTTGGACTTCAGTAAACGATAATTCGTATAGAAACGTTCGGTTTTTTCGTCTGTCAAATTTGGTACTGCTATGGTCAACGCTGTTTTCTCATACACTGCGGGAGGGAAAAAGACGGAGAGGAAGCGGCGGCAGATCATCATGTAAACCGCATAAACAGTGGGTTTCAGATTTTTAATAACACCCGTTTCCTGTCCGGTGGGAATGATGGCATAGTGATCCGTCACCTGCTTGTCATTCACATACCTTGTTTTGGAGATTGTCTTCTGTGTGCCATGCTGCAGGATCGATTTTGCATAGACGGAAAGCTCCGGAACACCTTCCAATCCCCTGATATTTTTCTCGATTTCCTTCGCCACCGCCGAGGAGAGCACTCTTGCATCCGTCCTCGGATAGGTGGTCATTTTTTTCTCGTACAGCTCCTGCGCGATGGCCAGGGTTTCATCCGGACTGATCTTCAATTTCCTGGCGCAGTCGTTCTGAAGCTCCGCCAGGTTATACAATAACGGTGCGTATTTTTTCTCCGTCTTCTTTTCGTTCTTCTCTATAACTGCCGTTATCTTGTCCGGCACATCGTAGCCGGCATCCTTTGCGGGCGTCTCCTTCTGCTCCCCGGCAGGGATCTTTCCGCCCAGGGACTGAATCAATTCCTCCGCGGATTTGCGCTCCCGGAAGCCCTTTTCATTGTAAAGCAGCGGTGATTCATAATAACGGCTGCCGGAAACCGCCTTCCAGTTCGCGGAAACGATCGTCTCCTGTGCCGGTATCGCAAACTGTCCCTCCACGCCATAGTACGGCGTCTTTTGGAAATGCCGGATCTCCCGCTCCCGGTCCACGACAATCCCCAGGACGCAGGTCATGACGCGTCCGATCGCAATGGTGAATCTGTCGGAATTCAGACATTTTTTTATCGTATTTGCGTATTTCAGGGTGGCGGCCCTGGAGAAGTTGATGCCCATCAGATAATCTTCCTTCGCCCGGAGGAAGGCCGCAGCGCTCAGGCTGTCATAAGCGGACAGGTCCCTGGCCTCGCGGATGCCCCGCAGAATCTCCTCCTCCGTCTGGGAATCGATCCAGACGCGCCGGCGTTCCTTTCCCTTCACGCCGCTCATCATCTCGACCAGCCGGTAGATGTATTCGCCCTCACGCCCCGCGTCCGTGCAGACATAGATCACATCGATATCCTCCCGCCGTAAGAGGGAAGAGACCGTTCGGAACTGCTTTCTGACATTCGCAATCACTTCGTATTTGAAGGTTTCCGGCAGGAAGGGGATGGTCTGAAAGGACCATTTTTTCAGTGCGGGATCATAGACCTCCGGATAGCACATGGTGACCAGATGCCCGACACACCAGGTGACAACGGCCTTTTCGGACTCCATATAGCCGTCCCTGCCGCTGCCGCCGACCTGTAGGACCTGTGCGAAGGCTTTTGCCACACTCGGTTTTTCCGCGATATATAAGTGCTTCATCCGAATCATCATACCATATTTTTCCTGTTTGAAAAGATGGAAAATCCGCAACGGATTGCGGAAGCGCGGGAATGTGTGGTAGAATAAATCGGTTAAGTACGGCTAACATGGAAAAGGAATTGATGTTCATGGAGTGTCAGGAAATGGAACATCCGGAAGAAATCACGGAAAACAGGCATCTCAAACTCAGAGAACCGGGCAGTGCCATCACGCATTTCATTGCCTTTCTCCTGACCGCCATGTTTGCTTATCCCCTGTTAATCAAAGCGCATCGTACGGACGCGGTTGCCTTTTATTCCATGGCGGTTTTTATCGGCAGTATGCTCATGCTGTATGCCGCCTCCACGGTATTCCACTCCGTCAACGCCGAAGGACGCAAGCTCCGTGTTTTCCGCAAAATCGATCACATGATGGTCTTTGTGCTGATCGCGGGGACCTATACGCCCGTGGCGCTGCTGGTGCTGCCGCCGGAAACCGGACGGCCCTTCCTTTCCGCCGTATGGACCATTGCCATCTGCGGGATGCTGTTCAAGCTCCTGTGGGTGGGCAGCCCGAAATGGCTCACGGCGACGATCTACATCCTCTTCGGATGGTTTGCGCTCGGGGTCTATGACATGCTGATCACCCTGCTCTCCCGCCGGGCCTTTTACTGGCTCCTTGCGGGCGGCATCATCTACACGGTCGGTGGTGTCCTGTATTCCTTCCGTTCAGAGTCCTTCGACACGAAGCATCCCGTCTTCGATGCCCATGCGGTCTTCCATCTCTTCATCATGGCAGGCAGCATCTGTCACGCGGTCTTCATGTTCAGATTTGTACTGTAACAACTCCGGCAGGCGTCTGTACGCACACGGACACTTGTATGCATAAGAAAAACACCCGCATTTGCACGGGTGTTTTTTTACGGAGAAGCGGGGATTTGAACCCCGGCGCCGCTATTAACGACCTACTCCCTTTCCAGGGGAGCCCCTTCGGCCAGCTTGGGTACTTCTCCTTACGGAGCGGGCGGGATTCGAACCCGCGCGCCCTTGCGGACAAACGGTTTTCAAGACCGCCTCGTTATGACCACTTCGATACCGCTCCTCGTCGGCGCGCGCTTCGCCCACTAAGCAAAAACTATCTTAACAAAGACCCCTGCTTATGTCAAGAATCCGCGGGGCCGTAGAATGCCGCGTACCACTCCGCAAAGCGGCGGATGCCGTCACGCAGATCCGTTGCCGGCTTGTAGCCGAAATCCCGCTCGAGCGGAGCCGTATCCGCATAGGTGCGCGGCACGTCACCCGGCTGCATCGCCACCTTTTCGCTCATCGCTTCGAGGTCAAACGATTCCGGCAGCACCTTCGCGCGCACAAGCTCCTCTGAGAGAATCCGCACGAAATCCATCAGCTTCTCCGGATGATTGTTGCCGATGTTATAGACCGCGTAAGGCGACGACGGCAGTCCGAATTCGTCCCTGCCGCGGGCGGGGGGCTTTTGCATCACGCGCAGCACGCCCTCCACGATGTCATCCACATAGGTGAAATCTCTTTCGCAGTCGCCGTAATTGAAGATCTGCACCTTCTTTCCCTCGCGCCACATGTTCGTGAAGAGAAAGCAGGCCATGTCCGGGCGTCCCATCGGGCCGTAAACGGTGAAAAAGCGCAGGCCCGTCGTCGGGATGTCATAGAGCTTGCCGTAGCAATGCGCCATGAGCTCGTTGGCTTTTTTCGTCGCCGCATAGAGCGAAACCGGATGATCCACCGGATCCTCCGTCGAAAAGGGAATCTTCTTGTTGCCGCCGTACACCGAGGAGGAGGAGGCATAGACCAGATGCGCCACACCCGCAGTACCCCCGTCATAGCTGTGCCGGCAGGCCTCCAGGATGTTGAAAAAGCCGGTGACGTTGGCCTCCATATAGGCCTCCGGATGATCGATCGAATAGCGCACGCCCGCCTGGGCCGCGAGGTTCACGACCACCTCCGGCCGGTACTCCGCAAACACGCGGTCCACGGCCGCCCTGTCCGCCAGGTTCTCCCTGCAAAAGATCCAGGTCGCATCCTTCGCTTCCGCCGCAGCGGCTTCGATCCGCGCCAGCCGGTGCTCCTTCAGCGAAACGTCATAATAATCATTGACGTTGTCAAAGCCGATCACACGGATGCCCGGCGTTTCCTTCAGCAGACGTAAAATCAGGTGCGTCCCGATAAAGCCTGCCGCACCCGTGACCAGTACCGTTTTTCCCTGTAAATCCAGTTGTTCCATATCATTTCTCCTCTTCAAAACTCCTGTTTAGTATAGCACAGGCCGCATGTTTTGAAAACGGCGCGCAATCGAGCAGGGAAAAGCATCCCTGCTCGATTGTCGCGTTGGCCGTCAAATGTGTGCCCGTGCAAGCACGGCACCCGCTTGACGGCCGTATCACGCAAAAAAGGACTTCGCCCGCATGGGGGTGAAATCCTTCTCTGCTATGTAACACAATCTCATCAGGCACGATTGTCAGAAAACGAATACTACGCGATTTTCTCCCGCCTTCTCATCTCATAAGCCCGGACAAAGTCCGCGTATTTATACTTGGAGATCCAGGCCGTGCTGCCGCCGCGCATCAGAACCTCCGTGCGCGTGAAGCGGTCAATCATATCCATGTTCACCAGAAAGCTGCGGTGGACACGGAAAAACCTTGCGCCGAGAGCACGCTCCAGATTGCCGATGCGCTCATAATATTCCACCTGTCCGCCGGTGAAATGCAGCATGACCTTTCTGCCGAAGGACTCCGCATACAGTACCTCCCGTACGGGAATCATCTGCGGTTCCCCCCGCTTTTTGACCGTAAGCATCCTGCCCTGTCCGGGGGACGTGCTCCGGACGGGTTCCCTGCCAGAAGAGTTCGATTTCATTTGATTCTACCTGCTACCCTACAGTAATTCTGATAAAACGAAAGGCACCGCCGCGCTCTTCCCTGCGCGATGATGCCTTCCTTAGCTGTTACATATATCGGCACGCCTCCGCCAAAAATTAACCGTGCCGGGATGTCCATTCATGACATTTCAGGAGCATTTAAACACAAGCTGACACTTCCGTACGGCAGATAACGATATTGTTATCGGGCCCGCTTTCCGCGCCAAACGACCGCGCACAAGCCCGCAAGGGCGAGCAGGAGCAACGAGCCGAATCCGAAGATCACGGGTACATTCGCATCCGACGTCTGCGGCGGTGTGACGCGCGTCATATTCGCGGGTGCCGCTACTGCCGCGGGGGCGGGTGCGGCCTGCACAAGGAACCGGCCTTCCGCGTGTCCGTCCGTAAAGAGGATACGGATGGTATGCGTACCCTCAGAAAGTGTTTCCAAATATACCGCCGACAGAGACAGATGGACGCTGCCCGCCGTCGCGGTATAGTGCGCCTGATCCAGTGTGGCGCCATCGATCTCCACACCCCGGAACAGGGAAAAGGTCTTGTCATCCTCCGCGCTGCGCTTTGCTGTAAAGGCAAGCGGTACACCACTGCCCTTTGCCCATGTCTGTCCGTGACCTTTGATCACCTCATACCAAATGGAATAAACATTACTCCCGGAGCCGCCTGACGGTGTTGGAGTAGGTGTCGGGGGTGGTGTAGGCGTCGGTGTGGAACCTTGCGCGATTGTGATGCTGAGTGTCTTCGTTGCGGTATTTGTTCCGACAGTCACATTCACGGTAAAATCATAGGTTCCCGCAGCCGTCGGCGTACCGGTAATTGCGCCGGTGGATGAACTCAGCGAAAGTCCCGGCGGAAGCGTTCCGTTTGTGATACTCCATACCGGCATAGCTGAAGCCGGTATATTGGAGGTCAGCGTCTGGTTGTATGCTGTCCCCGCCGTTCCGTCCGGCAGCAAATTGGTCGTGATGACTCCTGCTACCGTCAGGGAAATTCCTGTCACAACGTTACTGGCATAATCCGTCTGTGTTCCGCTGTTACACTGCTCCGCAAAGACGTCGAGGGTATACGTCCCCGCAGGAATGTCTGCGGGAATTGTAAGCGGCACATCCGTGCCGGATTCGCTGTCATTTGCAAGGTGGCCGTAATAGAGGATGTTGCCGGAGGCGTCCTTCAGGATGACGGAGACATACTCGTTCCCGCCATTTTTCGCACCGCCGTAGGTGATCGTAATCTGATCGCCCGGCTGAACCGGATCTGCAGCGCCGCCCGTGCGCGAGGCGTTAAAGCCGACGTGGCCGTTCAATCCGGGAATTGTACCGTCATCCTTTAGCGTCAACTTCCATTCGTTCTGCGCAGCGGGTGACACGATACTCATTGGCTCAATTTTTTTCAGCGCGCCGGCGCCTACGGCGCCGGAGGATTTGCCGCCTACGGCGGCAGATGAGAAGAGAACAGAGTTAAGATTCAAATAAAAAGCGGGACGAACGCCGTCGTCAAAGAGCACGAAGTAACCGTTGAATGTAGACGAAGCCGTCGATGAAGACATTCGCCGCGAAAGATATCATAGTAGCCGGGCGAGCGCAGCCACCAGTAGCTTGTTGCCCAACCGGGATTAGCCGGATCCGCTTGACGCAGATTAGCATTCATCGCATTTGCTTCTTTTGTAGAAAGTGGCCAGAGGATCGCGTCAGTCACCTGTGATCCTGCCACGCAATCTGTCTCCCACGGCTCGGTTGTGTTGTATGTTCCGGAATCAAGCGTTCTTGGTATAACGGCTTTTTGTTCACCCGATGAGAAAGTGCTTGCAAGCACATCCACTTTACTCTTCAGTGTACTCCCGCCGTAGTGGTTAGCGCCTGCGGCTGAAGGATCCGGATTAAACTGAACTTCTGTTTCGAGATTCCCGACAGAGATCAGTGTCATCGTGTCGCTGTTTGCCGTCTGCGCGACTCCGTTTCCGTCATAGCCTATCACATACCAGCTTTGTCCTCCGTAACGGACGATCTGCGTGTTGGTATGATCCTGATTATAGTCACCCGTCTCCCCCAGCACAGATGCCGTACCCATGACGATCGCCGCATCGCCGCCTGCCGCCTGTGCCGTGACGGGCGTCAACACCTCCCGTACCCCTTCCGGCAGCGCGTCCTTCACGCTCTCCGGCAGCGCACTCCCCGCGCCGCTCACCGCACCGAACACAAACAACGCGCCCAGTGCCGCCGCGAGCGGTCTTTTCCATCGTGTAACAATTCTTTTTTTCATATGGTCTCCTCTCTCTTATGGATTGTTGTTTTCCGCTTCTTCAGATGCGGGTTGCTTTTCCTGCGTTTCCCGTTTTTATGCGTATACCTTTTCTTTTTCGTACGGATAGCTTCTATCGTATAAGGCATCCACACCGATATCGATTTCTCCGTTATTCCATACAACCGTACCGAAATCAATCTTTGCCGATTTAAACACTGTTTCATCCTTCAGTGCTTCAAATGCAGGCATGAAATAGAGCTCTGTCACGTCCACGAGCCTCTCCTCCCCTGTCGAAAAAGTCACAATCATGACGTGATCTTCCAGCGTGCGCACTGCAGTCGCCCGAAGGTCATCTGTTTTTTCTGATGCATATGCAATTCCGTCCACAATAAACATAACGACTCCTTTCCCGGCTTACGGTGATATTTTCTTGAAATGTTCTCCGCGCACCGCATGATTCCACGCATCATACGCCTCATCTTCATGGAGCGCGAGCCAGCCGATCACTATTTTTAATTGTTTGTACGGCAGCGAACCGGCAAGCAACTCGCCGTCAATGCCGATGGTTGCCTCATACTCTCCGTATTTCACATGCACATGCGGTTTGTGATGACGTTTGTTGTCTTCAAACAGCATTTGAATGATGATACCCTTGAATCTCGATAATTCAGGCATTTTTCTCCTCTTCTCCCTTTGTCAGCACAAACTTCCCGTAGAGATTCTTCCGCAGTTTCCATGTATGACCGTGTTTCAAATGACCGTTATAGCTTGCGAGACTCTGCTTAATCTCCTCAAACGTCTTTCCGCCTTCGCGATACTGCTTCTGAAACGCCTTCAGCCTGCGCTTGAAGCGTCTTTTGTTTGATGTCCTGAGCCTTTTGATTACCTTGCCGGTACCCGTCACATAAAAGTGCCAGCCGACATAATCCACACCCTGCGTAAGCGGAAACACCTGTGTTTTTTCGTTGAACGTGAGCTTCCGTTCCTCCCACGCGACACGCTCGATTTCCTTCCTGCATTGCTGCAGATAATCCTTATCTTCATGCACCAGCACGAGATCGTCCATATAGCGCGTGTAATACCGGATGCGGTACTTTTCCTTGATCAGGCGGTCGATCCTGTCCAGATAGTACAGCGCAAACCACTGGCTGCTTTGATTGCCGAGCGGCAGTCCTTTTCCCGTCTCCCGGTTATGGCTGTCGATAATGTCAAAGAGCAGTGTACGCACCCGTTCATCCGGGAAGTCTTTCAGCAGCCCCTTTAGGATCACATGGTCAATGTTATCGAAATACTTGCGCACGTCGCATTTCAGGATATAGCCGTTTGTGCCGTGTTCTTTATAAAACGCCCTTAAAAACGCTGTCAGGCGGTCTACCGCAAACTGCGTGCCCTTTCCGCGCCTGCAGGCGGCACAGTCATGGATCAGACGGTTTTCAAAGTACGGGCGCAGGATGTTGTCGCATAAGCTGTGCTGCACCACACGGTCACGGAAATACAGTGCCTGAATGTCGCGCGTCTTCGGATCGTGCACCTGAAAGTGATAGTACCCGGACAGGCGGTAGGTTCCGTTCTTTAATTCCTCCGCAAGCGACCACAGGTTTTTCGCGAGTTCCAACTCAAAGGCAATGATGTCGCCCTTTCCCCGTTTGCCCCTTGCCGCAAGACGAAAAGCACGGTACAGGTTTTCAAAATCACAGAGCTTGTCGTATTCTGTACCTGCCACCTTGTCTGTTCGCATGTCCCACGGCATTGTTTCCGCATCATGGCATCCGGCTCTTATGTGCCGGGCATCATCCGTTCTTTCCCTGTGTGGCCGTCGGGGAGCGGGTGTTGTGCCTTCCCGCTCCAAAGTCCCCGAAAACATCCGGTCCGCATACTGCTTTCCCTCCGCGTCCGGGAACTCCGCCGGCATGTGTTCTTCCACGCTTTTCCCAACTATTCTGTGCGGCCTTCCTGCCGCACTGCGCGAAAAGGAACAGGATTCCTTTGCCTTATGCAAGCAGCTTTACTTCGCTGCACAGGTGTACCGCGCCTGCGGGACACTTCGGGCATCAAGGCAATGCGGGACGAACGCCGTTGTCATTGTTCACGTTGTTGCCGTTGTTGTTGACGAAGCCGTCGTTGTTGACATTCGCCGCGTTGTTATCATTGTTGCCGGGCGAGCGCAGCCACCAAAAAAAGGCCGACGCCGGAACCACGTTACAACCCTGTCCCCTGATTCCCATTTTATCAGTTTTTCACGCGCCTGTCATCGCTTTTTATCCATGCTCCAAGAAGGTTTTGGACATCGTAAACTTTGGACGTGATCTG
>JAFSPF010000104.1 GCA_017443065.1 Lachnospiraceae bacterium | reverse complement strand
TAGAGTTTGCTAAACAGGTCACCAAAGGCTTGTGAAATAAGGATTTTATATGCACATTTTGCTATTCTAAGTGCAAGATATTTTGAGCCCAAAAACGCATTTACGGGCTTTCAGGCTTGCACTTGGAGGCAAAAAACATGTACAAATCGAGCGAGCAGGAGTATGTGCAGTTATGCTTTACAGGTTTTAACGCAACGTGTGGGATGCAACTCGATCCGGAGAATGAATGGGTGAAAAAAACATCCGTCCTCCCGTGGCATGCATGGGAAACGCTGTATGCAGCCATGTTTAATTCTACGACCGGAAATGTAGCGAAGCCTTGCCGGATGGTGCTGGGATCAATTATCATACAGACGAGAATGGGATACACGGATCGCGAACTGGTTGAACAGATACAGCAAAACCCGTACTACCAGTATTTCATAGGACTGGATTCCTTCCAGCACGAAGCACCGTTTACGGCACCGCTTCTGGTCGAGTGGAGAAAGCGGATGGATGTGACTTTCATAACAAACGTGAATGATGTTTTGTGCACCGCCATGCCGAACATGCAGGAAAGAAAATCCGGGAAGAACCACGGAACACTGCTTGCAACACAAATCTGTGATGCAACCGTTGCACCGCAATATATCCGTTTTCCGCAGGACACATCGCTGTTAAACGAGGCGCGAGTCAAACTCGAAGGAATGATAGATTTCTATTGCGCAGAATACGGATTTGATAAGCCACGCACGTATCGGAAGAAAGCACACAAAGAGTACCTCTCTTTTGCCAAGACCAAAAAACCTTCTGCGGAGAAGATACGGGAAGCGGTAAAAAAACTGTTAGGTTACGTCCGGCGGGACATCGGATATATTGATTCATACATGCAGCAGGGATACGCCCCGCGAGCAAAGCAGATAGAAAACATCATCACAATCTTTGCGCTGTATGAGCAGCAGAAGTACATGTATGATAACCGGACACACAAAGTAGAAAACAGGATAGTCAGCATAAGCCAGCCTTATGTGCGCCCGATCGTTAGAGGAAAGGCAAAGCAGCGGACAGAGTTTGGAGCGAAGTTACACCTGAGCATCGATGGACGGGGATTTGGAAGGATAGAGCATATTTCTTTCGATGCCTTCAACGAAGGACCGCAACTGATAGACGCACTTCGCTCGTATCAATACCGCAACGGCATGTTTCCGGAAAGGGTGCTGGTTGATCAGCTCTACAGAACAAAAAGGAACATTGATTTTTGCGCACAGAATGACATCCGAATAAGCGGTCCAAAGCGGGGCAGACCTGTGACTGATGCGGTGCAGTTGAGAAAAGAGCGTCGCGTTGCAGATAAGGACAATAAAGACCGCATTGAGATTGAACGCTTCTTCAGTGTGGCAAAACGCAGGAACGGAATGGGAATGATCAAAAGGAAGCGGCAGGATACATCACTGTCAACAATATGCATGTCCGTCCTCGTTACAAACATTTTTGGCTCGTTTCAGCAGGCGATTCAAGAGTACGAGGAGTTGCAGGAAAAGCAGGCCAAGCGTAGGAAGAAACGTGCGTCCTGACTGCTATCGGAAGCCAAAAAAGGGGTTATTTAGCAAACTCTATGTAATCTGGCAGCAGAAAGGCGGTAGCGGAATGGACATGGATCAGAACAACAATAACAATCAGCCGCAGCAGACTCCCTACAATCAGCCGCAGCAGACTCCCTACAATCAGCCGCAGCAGGGCACCTACGGACAGCCACAGCAGGGCACCTACGGGCAGCCGCAGCAGGGCACCTACGGGCAGCAGTCGCAGGGACAGACGCCCTACGGGCAGACGCAGGGACAGACACCCTACGGGCAGCAGTCGTCCCCGTACGGACAGGGGACGGAGGAGGAGCCGAAAAAGAAAGGCAAGGGCCTCCTGATCGGCATCATCATCGGCGCGGTCGTGGTCGTCGGCGGTATCATCGCCGCGATTGTGGCACTGCTTGCGGGGAACAGGGGACCGGAAGGCTATTATACCTGTTCGGAGGTCTCCATCGGTCGTGAGACCATGGATGCCGCGGATCTGGAAGAAAACGGCATGGAATACTATCTCGTGCTCGAAGAGGGCAATACGGGATATCTGGTGATGAACGGAGAAGGCGAATCGGGTGGCGGTGATTTTACCTGGGATGAGACAAATCTGATCCTGACCGTTCGTGACGAAGAGGTCCGCATTCCTTATACGCTCGACGGCACCACCCTGACGGTGGACTTTGACGAGCTGGTCGAGGACGGGATGCAGCTGACCTTTGCAAAGAGCAAGGAAGACGCGCCCAGAAAGCCCAGAAGCCTGCCGGGCTTTGATGCGCTCGGAGGCGTGGTCATGCCGGAAGAACTCATCAACACCTTCCTGATCACCCATATTGACGGGGAGATCTACAACGGGTCTACCTGGTCCGTGCAGTTCTATGATGACGCGCAGGCGAGATTTACCCTGGACAGTCTGACCGGCACCTATGAGGTCATCGGCAGTACCGGAGACGGGAGCGTCGAGGTCGATGTGGACGGCACCCTGGTGACGGTCAATTATACCGATGATGCGGTGGTGGAATTGAGCTATGACGGTACAAGATATCGTTTTGCCCAGGCGGATTCGCAGGCCTATGCGGATTATCTCGCCGAGCTGGAAGAGACAATGCAGGGCGGTGATTTCGAGGACCGTGTGGGACATTACACTCTGGCCAGCATCTCGATGGACGGTGAGACCGTATCGGCCGCCGATCTTGCGACGATCGGTACCAGCGCGGAGCTTTCGATTGAGTCGGACGGTTCCGGATGGATGGGCATGTACAGCTCGGACGGCGAAGACAATATATTCCCCTTCACGCTGAGCGAAACGGAGATTACCGATTACTGGGGCGATTCCCGTCCGTACCGTTTCGAAGGTAATGATTTTGTGATGGAGACCGACGGTCTGGAGCTGCGCTTTACCCGTTCGAGCACGACGACACAGCCGATCCCCGCGGGCGGCATGATCGGCGGAGGCACCGACAGCATCGGCGGTTCGCCGGAGGCGGAGGATCATATCGAAGTGCACGCGGGTGCAACGGAACTCGTGATTGTCAATCGGATGGATAACGCGGCGCAGTTCTGGCTGAGCCCCGGTTCCGAAACCGAATGGGGCAACCCCGATCTGACGACCTTTGAATGGTTCACGGAGGAGACCTTTGTGATGGCCGATCAGGGCGGCGACGGACGCTATGACATCCGCATGATCGATGAGGATGACTGGAATTACGAGATCTACAACGTCGATCTGAAGGCC
>JAFSPF010000103.1 GCA_017443065.1 Lachnospiraceae bacterium | reverse complement strand
GTGATCGAAGGAGAATCCTTCCTTGATACCGCGGCGCTGACCGGTGAATCTGTACCGCGGAAGGTCGCCGCCGGCGATGCGGTGATCAGCGGCTGCGTCAACGGCGAAGGGACGCTGCGCATCCGCGTGACAAAGGAATACGAGGATTCCACGGTCGCGAAGATTCTCGATCTGGTCGAAAACGCCAGCAACAAAAAAGCACAGACGGAGCAGTTCATCACACGCTTTGCGCGTTACTATACGCCGGTGGTCACGATCGGCGCGGTGCTGCTGGCCGTCATACCGCCGCTTCTTGCCGGCGCCGCGTGGTCCGAATGGATCCGCCGCGCCTGTGTCTTTCTGATTGTTTCCTGTCCCTGCGCCCTGGTGATTTCCGTGCCGCTCGGTTTCTTCGGCGGGATCGGTGCCGCCTCCCGCATGGGGATTCTGGTCAAGGGCTCCAATTATCTGGAGGCGGTCGCAAACGTGAAGACGGTGGTCTTTGACAAAACCGGCACGCTGACGAAGGGGAATTTCCGGGTGACGGAGATACTGCAGGCGCAAACAGGAAGTACAACACATTCTTCCGGAGAGAAAGAAAAAAGTCAGGATGCTGTTTGGAAAAATGAAGAAGCTGCCGGAAGTAACATGTGGAATGAGGAACAGGTCAAATTGCTCAGGCTTGCGGCGCTCGCGGAACAATACTCCAATCATCCGATCGCACGATCCGTCCGTGAGGCGTATGAGGAAACGTTTCGTGCCAATGCGGAGGAAGACGGGAATGGAACCGTGGATACGGTTGCAGATGAAAGAGAAACAGATTCCGTGAAGGATACAAAAGAAATGTACGCAGAAGACATCCGTGATGTCATGGAGGAGGCCGGGCACGGTGTGCGTGCATTATACAAAGGAAAGGAACTGCTTGCGGGCAATGAGAAGCTGATGCGGGCACACGGCGTGGAAATCAATCGCAATGCAGCATCTTTCGGCAGTGATGAAACGTCGGTTCCGGAATACGGTGCAGAACATGATGCACGGGATGAGGACAGACTGGCCGCATCCGGCACGGTGGTGCATGTGGCTTATGACGGCAGCTATCGCGGCGCCATCGTGATCGCCGATGAAATCAAGGAAGAGACAAAGGCCGCGCTCGCGCAGATGAAGCGCGCGGGCATCACAAAGACGGTGATGCTGACCGGGGATCACAAAACCGTGGCGGAAGCGGTCGCTGCGGAAGCCGGCATCGATGAGGTGCATGCGGAGCTGCTGCCGGGCGATAAAGTGAACGCACTGGAAGTCGTCATGGGCGGCGCGGAGGAAGGTTCCGCAGGCGATCCGGAACGGATCCGAGCCAACAAAAACAACGCCGTTGCCTTTGTCGGCGACGGTGTCAATGACGCCCCCGTTCTCATGCGCGCCGACGTCGGCATTGCCATGGGCGCGATGGGCTCGGACGCCGCGATCGAAGCGGCGGACATCGTGCTGATGGATGACCGGATCGCAAAGATCGCAACCGTAACGGACATCGCACGCAAAACACTCACGATCGTCAAACAGAACATCGTCTTTGCGATCGGTGTGAAGCTGCTCATTCTCGCGCTCGGCGCACTGGGCTATGCGTCCATGTGGCTCGCCGTCTTCGCGGATGTGGGCGTCGCGGTGATTGCGATATTGAACTCGATGCGAATGCTGAGATACAGGGCGTAAATTTTTTTAAACCGCAGTTAGAGAACACTCACCATAGATAGAGGAGGCTTACCATGTTTCTGGAAATCAAGGGAATCAAAAAAGGCTACGGCCAGGGGGATTCGAGAGTCGAAGTCCTGAAGGGCATCGACATCGAAGTGGAGCAGGGCTCCTTTGTGGTACTGCTCGGCCCCTCCGGGAGCGGCAAATCGACGCTCCTGAACATCATCGGCGGGATCGACACGGCGGACGAGGGCGACATCACCATCCGCGGCGAATCGATGGGGCACATGGGAGAGAAGAAGCTGACGCAGTACCGCAGGCAGCACCTGGGCTACATCTTCCAGATGTATAACCTGATTCCCAACCTGACCGTGCGCGAAAACATCGAGGTCGGCGCGTATCTCTCCAAACAGCCGCTGGATGTGGACGAGCTGCTGGAGACGCTCGGTCTTGCCGCTCACCAGGGGAAGCTTCCCAACCAGCTTTCCGGCGGACAGCAGCAGCGCACGTCGATCGGCCGCGCCATCGTGAAAAATCCGGATATCCTGCTCTGTGACGAGCCGACCGGCGCACTGGATTTCAACACCTCAAAGGAAATCCTCAAGCTGATTGAAACCGTGAACGCACAGTACGGCAACACCATCGTGATGGTGACGCACAACGACGCCATCCGGCTGATGGCCGACCGCGTGATCCGCCTGCGCGACGGCGTCATCCGCAAGGACGAACGCAATACGGAAAAGATTTCCGCGGAGGCACTGGAATGGTAATGAAAAAGAATCCGCTTCGCAAACGCTATCTCCGCGATCTGCGCGGCGACATCGGCAAATACCTTGTCATCTTTGTGCTGCTGGTGCTGACGATCAGTGAGGTCTCCGGCTTTCTGGTCGCGGAGAACAGCATGATCAGCGCCTACAACGAGAGCTTTACAAAGTACAACACGGAGCACGGCAATTTCACGGCGCAGAAAAAAATGAATGCCGCACAGAAAAAGCGCGTGGAGGCGCTGCATGTGACGCTGTATGATCTTTTCTACAGCGAAATAGAAACGGACAACGGCTCCACGCTCCGCGTGTTTGCGGACCGCAAGGAGGTGAATGTCCCCTGCGTCATGGATGGGGCGCTTCCGGAACAGAAGGATGAAATCGCAATCGACCGCATGTATGCGCAAAACAACGGCATTGCCGTCGGCGATACGCTCCGTGTCGGTGACAACGCCTTTACCGTGTCCGGTCTGGTGGCGCTGCCGGATTATTCCGCGCTCTTTTCGGACAACAATGATTCGATGTTTGATGCGCTGCGCTTCGGTGCGGGCGTAGTGACGCAGGAAGCCTTCGATGCCTTCGGCAACGAACAGAAGGTATGGCGCTATGCCTGGAAATATGAGACGGAACCGTCCGGTGAGGAGGAGGAAAAAGAAATGGCGGATGATTTCCTCGCCGCACTGGCTGGGGAGGTTTCTCTTAGCGGATATATTCCGCGCTACTTAAACCAGGCGATACAGTATACGGGCTCCGACCTCGGCAGCGACAGGGCGACGATCCAGATGTTCTTCTATATCGTCGTTGTCATCATCACCTTTGTCTTTGCGATCACGACCTCAAACACGATCGCAAAGGAATCCACCGTGATCGGTACCCTGCGTGCCAGCGGTTTTACAAAGGGCGAGCTGGTGCGGCACTATCTGTTCCTGCCGCTGGCGGTGACGCTGGTCGCGGCCCTGATCGGCAACATCCTCGGCTATACCGTGCTGAAGGAATGGAACGCGTCGCTTTATTACAACAGCTATTCCCTGCCGACCTATGAAACCCGTTGGAACGCGCAGGCCTTTGTGCAGACAACGGTGCTGCCGGTCATCATCATGATCCTGGTGAACACGGGCATCCTCACCCGCCGCCTGTCCCTCTCGCCCCTGCAGTTTTTGCGCAGGGAGCTGAAAAAGAAATCCGGCCGCGGCGCGATGCCCTTGAGCAAACGCATTCCGTTTTTCACGCGCTTCCGCACGCGCGTGATTCTCCAGAACCGCTCCAATTATCTGCTGCTCGGCATCGGCATCTTCTTTGCCAACGTGCTGCTGATGTTCGGGCTCATGATGCCGAGTATGCTGGACCGCTATGAAAGCAGGCTCCCGGAGACGATGCTCAGCAATTACCAGTACATCCTGCAGCTGCCGGCCGGCGCGATCGACGAGGAGGAAAAGCTGGCGGCGGTGCTGAAGATGATGCGCTTTTCCAAGGCGATGGAGACGGACAATCCGGACGCGGAAAAGTTTTCCGCGCAGGTGCTGCGGACCTACCCGGATGGGGATTATAAGGGAGAGGACATTCTGCTCTACGGCATCGGGGAGGACAGCCGCTATGTCAGTCTGGAGTTGCAGCCGGGGGATGTGTATATTTCCTCGACCTATGCGGAAAAAATGTTTCTGAACGTCGGCGATACGGTCACGCTGAAGGAACCCTACGGTGACGCCTCCTATGATTTTACGATCACGGGCATCAGTGATTACGAGGGCTCCTTAAGCCTTTTCCTGCCGCAGGCGGATTTGAACGAGCGCTTTGATCTCGGCAGGAATACCTTTACGGGATATTTTTCCGATACGGAGATTACGGATATCGATCAGGCCTACATCGGACAGGTGATCGACGAGGAAGCGCTGACCAAGGTATCGCGGCAGCTCACGCACAGCATCGGCGACGCGCTGATCGTCATCAACGCCTTTTCCGTGGCGATTTTTATCACGCTGGTGTTTTTGCTGTCGAAGATCATCATCGAAAAAAACGCGCAGTCGATTTCGATGACCAAGATCTTAGGCTACACCGGCCGCGAGATCAGTGCGCTCTACATCGTGTCGACCACGATCATGGTGCTGCTGTTTATCCTGATTTCGCTGCCGCTCTGCTACCGTGCGATGGAGTGGCTCTTCCGCGTGCTGTTCCTCTCCAAGATGAACGGCTGGATTCCGTACTATATCGGCCGGGAGGTGTATCTGAAGATGATCGCGATGGGCATCCTGACCTATGCGATTGTCGCCGTCGCCGAATATCATAAGATCAGAAAGATTCCAATGGAGGAGGCCTTGAAAAATGTGGAATAAAAAATGGAAAAAGTGTTTTGCGTATCTGCTTTGTGTTTGCGTTCTCTCCTGCACGGGCCTGCAGGCGCGGGCGGCGGAAGAGCCGAAAAAGGAGGAGGCCGTCAACATCAAGGCGGACGCCTCGGGCAAGGTTTACCGCGCGACCTCCGAAATCACGCTGTCGGGCTTTGCGGAGGGGAAGGAAATCAAAGACATATCCACGCTCGAAGACATCCGCAACATCAGCGGCGACGAGGAATTTACAAGCGGCGCGGGCGACAGCATCACCTGGGAAAACCACGGGACGGACATCCGCTACAAGGGCGACGCGGATGCGGGAGAGCTTCCGGTCGGCGTGAAGATCACATATTACCTGGACGGAAAGAAAACGGTGCCGGAGCAGATGGCCGGAAAGAGCGGAGAGGTGCGCATCCGCTTTGAATATGAAAACAAGACGAAGGGGGATGACTACGTGCCCTTTGTGTTTCTGACGGCTGTCTTTCTGCCGGAGGATGTGTTCACCCGGATCGAAGTGGAAAACGGTTCGCTGGCGCGGATAGATGACATCGAGATGGTGACCGGCTTTGGCGCGCCCGGACTGCGCGACGCGCTGCAGTTGGAAAGCCATGACAGGACCTCGGACCTGGAGATTCCGGAGTATTTTGAGATCACGGCAAGGGCGGAAAACTTTTCGCTGGATTTCACGGCCACGGTCGTAACGCGCGGCCTTCTG
Source organism: Lachnospiraceae bacterium (assembly GCA_017443065.1). Lineage (GTDB taxonomy): Bacteria > Bacillota > Clostridia > Lachnospirales > Lachnospiraceae > Butyrivibrio. The sequence goes on along the minus strand of JAFSPF010000103.1, from coordinate 25,155 downwards.
GCAGACCGGGATCTCGGCGACCCGGATGAAACAAAGGAGAGCACGGAGGATCTGGACGATCTGGAGGAGGCTTCGCAGACGCTGGTGGACGCGCTGAAAACGCTTTCCGACGGTTCCGGAACCTTCCGCGAGAGTCTCCGGCAATACACCGACGGCGCAGCGGCTCTTGCGGAAGGCGCGGCAGGACTCGACGCCATTCTCTCGCAGATGGATTTCAGCGCTTACGGAGAGGCCGGATTGCAGCTGAAGGGTCTTTCCGCGCAGCTGTCGCAGGGGGCGAAAAGCTTTGCGGAGAACGGAAAGCAGCTGACGGAGGGCTATGATCGCCTGCATAAAGGGATCCGCGACACAGCCGACGGCATGCGCAAATTTCACAACGAGGCGATACTGGAACTGCGCAAAAGCCTGTCGCCGGAAGGACTGCAGGACATCACGGACGCGCTGCATGCGGTGCAGGACGCGGACAGGGCCTATGACAGTTTTTCCGGAAAGCCGGACGGTGTCACGGGGAGCGTGCGCTTTCTCATCGAAACCGATGCCATAAAGCCGTAAATGTGATAAAATGAAAGCATGGCAGTCGGCAAAGAGCGTTACACCAAAAATGTCGTTTACGTGGGCGGTGCCCCTTCCCTGCTGGAGGGGTACGGCACCATGTTTCTGTATGATCAGAAAGAAATGATGATGTACTATTATGAGTACGTCGCGCCGGTCGGGGGAGAAAACCGCGACCAGTTCATGGTTGACGTGATGATGCATTACGCGCTCTATGACGGCAAAATGCGCATCAGCTTTGTCTTTGCCAATAACATCGTCCATTCGCTCAGCAAGATCGTGCATCCTGTGTTCCTCGGGATGAACCAGGAGCTGGAGCCCCTGCCGGAGGATCTGCCGGAAGAGGGCGAAGGCGAATTTGCCGGCGAAGAGGATTTCGATCCCTCCTATATGAAGGATGATTCTCCTGACGGCGGTCCGCCGGAAATGATCGGCGTGGATCCCTTCGCGGAGGAAGAAAGCGGCGGTCTGCGTCCTTTGGCCGGCACGGAAAACGTCACGCACGAAGCGGTCGGCAGCGTGGAGTCCATCGCGGACACGCCCATTCCATTTGAACTCTGGCTTTTCTCCATCAAAAAAATGGGACAGAACTTTGCCGCGGCGAACGAGGCCTTCGACCGTCTTTCGGAAGAGGACAAGGAGGCGCTGCACGCGGAGTATAATGCCACCTTCGGTTTTTAGCACGGAAAAAGGCGAAAGGAGAGATGCGTGATGACTTATGAGCAGGTGCTGACATACTGGCGGGAGAAGAGTATCATCTCCGATGCGGATCTTGCGGAGGCATTGCAGAAGCAGAGCATCTCCTTTTCCTTCCATTCCGGCAACATGGAAAACCCGCACTTTACGCCGGAGGTGTTCCGCGAAGTCTTTGAACACGAAACGGTGACGTCCTATACGGGGGACCTGCGAACGCTTTATGAAATGCATAACGCGAAGCACGCGTACCAGCAGTTTTTATCCGCCTTCGGCGAGGGACGCGCACTGGATGAGAATCTGATCCTGCGCTTTCACAAGCTGCTGACAAAGAACACGTATGACAGCAGGCGCTATGAGCTGGGCGAGCGCCCCGGCACCTACAAGCAGCATGATTACGTCACCGGCAAGCATGATGTCGGCGCGGCGCCGGAGGATGCGGCGGAGGAAATGCGGGAGCTTTTGTATGAGCTGAAGGAAGCGCCGCCGGAGAAGGCCCTGACTGTGGCAGCCTTCTTCCACGTGAAATTCGAAAACATTCATCCCTTCGCAAACGGTAACGGCCGCTGCGGCAGGCTCGCCATGAATTACTATCTTGTTTCCCAGAATCACCCGCCAATCACGATCCACGAAGAAGACCGCAAAGCCTACTTCGAATCCCTCGAAGCCTGGGACGTCAGCCAGGACTTAGAGCCCTTAAAAACCTTCCTCCGGGAACAGTGCGAAAAGACCTGGAGCCGCGCGGACTGAGCAAGGGCTTATGCGTTCTGCTGCTCCAGATATTCACGCAGCATCGGCATGGAGATAGAAAGTGTTTTTCCAGCGCCTTCTTCGATGACACCTGCCATGAGAAGCCGCCTCTTATATGTCGAAATGTAATTACTGCTCTTTTTCAGCCTGGCGGCAATGTCCGGCAGAATACTGTAGTCCTCGTCCGGAAGCATCGCACGCAAAAAGGCGACATCACCTTTTGACAATTCCCGGACGGTGCTGAGCAGTACACCGGAGCGGAATGCGTCCTCCGCTCTTATCATCCCGCGTTCCGCGTCTTTTTTTGAGATGATACTGTGCGTTGCAGCCTCCTCCCAGATATAAAATCCGGTCAACTGCATCATATAGGCATAACCGCCTGCGGTTTTTGTCGCGATCTTCAGTGCCTCGCCGGAAATGGACTTTCCGCTTGCGGCAATCGTCTTTTCAAAGGCGACGGATATTTCCGTATCCGAAATACTGCCGAGATAATGCCGGCTGCATCTTCTGAGAAAGGAGACCTGTTTGTCCTCCAGCAGATCACTCACCTGAGCCGGCAGACCGGCCATGATGAGAGAAATCTTTGCGCCCTCGGTCAGCAAAAGCTGATAAACGGAAGCCAGTTGTATCATCTCCGGTAAGTCAGCGCGGACTTCATCCACCGTAATCAGTAATCCGATATCGTGTTGTTTCAGCTCATCCAGCAGGGCGGTGATTCTTGTCCGCCAGTTTGTCGCCGGTGCGGGTTCAAGAGCCCACTCGATGCCGAGAACCTGTCCGACAGAAACGGATTTCACTTTTTTCTTTGTACGTTGATGAAGAAAAGATGCCGCATTTTTCAGCGCACTCTGCAGAATATCTTCCAGCATGCCATCCGCGGCAACGGTTCTCGCCACAATCCATCCGGATTGAAGCGCCTCCTCCGCAACGCAGGAAAGCAGCGCGGTTTTTCCCGAACCGCGCGGCCCGATGAGCAGTGTCGAAAGATTCGGGTTTCCGGGACCGTCCTGAAGAGCTCTTTGCATTTCGAGCAAAAAAACCTCGCGCCCGGCAAGGTAAGGCGGTACGATTCCGAAGGTGGGCGTAAAGGGGTTGGACATGCGAAACCTCCCGTCTGATACACATTTCCACCCTTCGAGTGTACCATTTTTAGGTATTTTTTGCAATTTTTGCTTTTTTAGGCAATTTTTGCTTTTTTAGGCACCCCCTGCAGATGTCGTTAGGAATGGCGGCGCGGGAAAGATCGTGGTACAATGGGAGCAGGTAAGGAGGAGCAGGAAAAATGCCGGAAATCAGTCTGTTTTTGGGTATTCGTATCACGATGAACTGGTCAGAGCATAATCCGCCGCATTTTCATGCGCAGTACGGGGAATATAAAGCATCCGTGCTGATCGAAGAAGGCGTCATCAGTGCGGGGTATCTGCCCAGACGGCAGTTGAAGTATGTGCTGGCCTGGGCTGAGCTGCATCAGGATGAGCTGATGCAGAATTGGGAACTTGCAAAGGACGGAAGGCCGTTGAATAAGATTTCTCCTCTGATGTAAGGTGGTGAGCCATGCTGATGGAGCGTACGAAACTGAATACAAGCAGATTCTTTCCGGAGGTTTTTCAGGCGGTGGATGCCGGAGATTTTGTGGTACATGCCTATATGAACGATGGCAGTATCCGGGCATATGATGTGAAGCCGCTGCTCGAGAAGGGCGGTGTGTTTGAGCCGTTGCGCGACCCCGGCACTTTTTCATCGCATCTGACCGTTATGAACGGCACAGTCGCGTGGGATCTGACGGGGAAGCGTGATCCTAACGACTGTATTGACATTGATCCCCTTGAGATATTTGCGTGTGAAGCGGTTATGGAAGAGATTCCATAAATGATATACCCGGGCATACAGTTGTTATACATAAGGAAATGAAAGATGCAGTTGCTTTCCAAAACAGAAAAAAAACAGCTTTTAATAACGTGTTTATTGTACAGCATGGAATCAATAGTGATAGCAGTTGCGGCCTATGTCAGCGGAAAGATGGTAGACCGTGTTGGAAGCGGCGATGAAGCGGGACTGATAAGGCTCTTTGTATGGGCGCTGTTTATTGCTCTTTTTTTGTATGCTTTGGTTATACTTGCCACATATACACGCTTTTTGTTTTTGTCTTCTGCCGCCTTCTTGATTCGGAATGATCTAGTAAAAAGCTTTCTAAGACGACCTCTTAAGAGTTTTAGGGGTGAAAATGATGCATTTTATATGAATCTTCTGACGACGGATATCTCTCTTTTGAACAACGATTATTTCAACGTTATTCCTTACATTTGTCATTCAATTACCGCCATACTCGCTTCTTGTATAATGCTCTTTTTTATTCAGCCTGCTCTTGTGGGCGTGGCGTTGGTTGTCGCGGTGATTCCGTTCGTCACGGTAAGACCTTTGACAAAAGTTGAGCAGAGGAGAAAAACAGATTATTCAAACGTATCCGAAAAATACACAGAGGTCAGAAAAGAACTGATTGAGGGATATGAAACCATTCGTCAAAACGGCGGAGAGGGGTCTTTTCTCAGGCGGCACACAGTATCACATGACGAAATGCAATGCGCGCTGAAAAAATATAATATTGTAAGCACGTTAAGTTTTGAAACACTATTGAGTATTGCAGGGTTTTCGAACCTGATCTGTCTTTTTGTTGGCGGGTTATTGACATTGCGGGGCTATATTTCCATAGGTATGCTGTTTGCAATTCAATCGTATTTTTCATCCATTTCCAATGGCTTTTCCAATGTTTTGGATTACTTTATTAAGATTCTTTCCACGCGTGGTGTAGTGGAGAAAATCAGTACACAGGAACAAATGGCTGCGGATGAGGGAGGGATAATAGCATCGGGAGTGGATTTGGGCATTACATACCATGACGTTTCTTTTTCTTTTGATGACAGAATTCTGTATAAGCACTTTGATTTTAGGGCGGAGCCAGGGAATATTTATGCAATTGTCGGTGAAAGCGGAACGGGGAAAACCACGTTGCTGCGACTGCTCTTGAAATACTACGATGATTACAGCGGGGAGATCAGGATCAATGATAACGACATCCGCCAAATATCCGAAACGGAGCTTTATCGGCGTGTTAAGGTTGTGGAGCAGACGCCGTATATCTTTAATGCAAGCCTTCGCGATAATATCACCATGTTTCAGCCTGATTCCGAAACGGACAATGCATTATATAATCAGATCCTGAAAAAGCTCGATCTTGAGAAAGTGGCCGGTCAAACAGGTGATCATCCACTCGGTGATTTTGGTGACAGGTTGTCCGGCGGGGAGAAGCAGCGTATCGGAATTGCACGTGCGTTGATACACAAGCCCTCAGTGCTCTTATTCGATGAGCCTGCCGCATCCCTGGATCCTGACACACGCGACAAAATCAATGAAATCATTTTTTCTTTGGAGGGGATTACCAGGATTGTAATCACACATGACCACAGACCGGAGTATCTGTGTCGATTCTCCGATTCCGTAATGCTTTAACACCGGTCTCATCCATACGCAGTCATGCGCATGGCGGGGTGAAATGCAAGCCCCTCACAGCCTCCAGATATCCCGGTTATAATCCCGGATCGTCCGGTCGGAGGAGAAGTAACCGTTTCCGCCGCTGATTAAGAGAAGACAGATTTGTATTTTTCCAACTGAAGTCTTAGAACATTGACTGCGCGGGAGGGCGGCTCATTGTCCAGCTGTTTATGGAGCTTGTTATAGTCAATGTGCAACGCCAGACCGGCGGCTTTCGCCTGCATCTCATGATTTGCGGAAAACGGCTGTGCATATGCGGATGAGATGAGCGCAGACAAATCCTCATCCGCGGGAAAGCGATCGTAATTGCTTAGCAGGGCATCTGCATTATCAAACACCGGAGCGGTTTGAAACGTTCCGGTCATACGATTGGCAATGATGCCAAGATTATGAAAATGCCGATCGGTATTGAGTGACAGCATATCCAGAGACAACAGGCAGGAGAGGTAAGATGAGCAGTCGATTCCCGTGAAGTCCGCAACAAACTGTTTGACAAAGGCGATCCGGTCTTCGACACTTTTGATCGGCAGGATTCTTTCGGAAAGATTACCGCCCTCATACATGTCATAGAGCCTCTGAAAACTGATAAAGGATTCCTCGGGCTTCAGAAAGTTTGCTGATCTGCATCCGCTGCGGCCGTTGACGGTACAACTTTCGTAAAAGACATAATCCTTACAATCGGAGCAGGACAGAACAACGCTCATCAGATGTTCCGCCATTCCTTCATAGCCCATACGGTCAGTTTTGTACCAGTATCCGTTTTCATAGTATTTTGGTTGTGTTCCGGCAGAGGAACCGGAAAACATGACCATGGCTTCGGCACTCAGTTTGTAGTTTTTCATCGGATTCGCACCTCGTCCCATGTGAGAGTCTCCTGATCGGTTTTGATCCAGAAGAAATCATCATACGTGACGCCATGTGTCAGCGCCACCCACTGGTATGGATTGTTGTCTGAGAGACACGCTTTTTTGAGTATCCGATCCAGATCCGCGCGCCCGTCCTCGTAGCAGCGGGATTTTAAAAAACGGTAAAAGCGTTCAAGGGTAAGATTGGTGCCGGAAAAGGGCTGACGGATCCCGTCCGGCTCATATTTTTCAATGCGGATGTTTTTTTTATCAGCGGATAAAGTGACATCCGCGACGACATCATCCAAATGCATCACGTGATACACCGTCTGTGATGCATCCGCAAATGTCATTTTCAGACCGAGGACATGCAGCACCGTAAGAAGGGTCTCCAGATTGGGCGTCTGTCTGCCGGACTCCATACGGCTGTAGTTCGCCTGTCGTATCCCTGCCCGCCTTGCGACCTCGGCCTGCGTCAGTTTCAATTGCAACCGCCGCCGTTTCAACTGTGCCGTAAACACGCTGATGGTTTTTAGAACCTGATCCGTCATAACTGAATTATATCATTATTGATATAATTGTCAATCAGATGCCGATATCTGACGCCTGTCTTTAGGCACTTTTTGCATTTTTTGCTTTTTTAGGCATTTTTTGCTTTTTTAGGCACCCTCTGCAGATGTCGTTAGGAAGGGAGGTGTGTTTGAGCCGTTGCGTGACCCCGGCACTTTTTCATCGCATATGACCGTTATGAACGGCACAGTCGCATGGGATCTGACGGGGAAGCGTGATCCTTACGACTGTATTGACATTGATCCCCTTGAGATATTTGCGTGTGAAGCGGTTATGGAAGAGATTCCATAAATGATATACCCGATCCATTTTTAAACCGTGCACGGGACTTAAGCCAGGACCTGGAGACTTTAAAAACCTTCCTCCGGGAACAGTGCGAAAAGACCTGGAGCCGGGCGGACTGAGCAAGGGCTAAAATATAATAAGAATTATGTTAGAATAAGGGCGCGTTTTGCGCCTTTATTTTATAGAGGGGGACAGAATAAAGAAAAGTGAACAGGATGACGGACAGCGGGATTGTCGAACTCTTTTTTCAAAGAGATGAAACGGCAATCCGCGAAACGGAAAGAAAATACGGAAGATATTGCGCAGCGGTGGCCGCGCGTATTCTTGACAGGAAAGAGGACGTGGAGGAGTGCGTCAGTGACGTGTGGCTTGCGGTGTGGAATATGATACCGCCCAAGCGACCGCAGCTGCTGAAGATGTTTCTTGCAAAAATCACAAGACATATCGCGGTGGACCGTTACCGTAAAAACGCAGCACAGAAGCGCGGCGGAACGGCAGTGGAGCAGTCGATTGAGGAGCTTAAGGAATGTCTTCCCGTAAGCGGCGGCATGGAAGAGATCGTTTCGGAAAATGCCATGCGCGAGAGCATCAACGCATTTATCGCGTCTCTTCCGGAACGCGAGGGAGATATTTTTATCCGTCGTTATTTTTACGTTGAAACGGTTGCGGAGATCGCAAAACGCTATAAACTCAAGGAAAGCAATGTGCTGATGATTTTGTCCAGGACCAGAAAAAAACTGGAAAAGCATCTCATCAGGGAGGGATGGATCGATGACAGGCGAACAGTTATTCAATATGGTTGAATACATTGATGAGAAGTATCTTCAGCGAAGTGAAGACAACAGTATGGCAGACGGCGTGTCGGAAAGAAGAGAAGACCGTCATAAGCAGCGGACAAGGATTTATCTTGTGGCGGCTGCGGTTGCGGCTGTGTTATTGTGTTCTGTTACGGTCATTGCGTCAATCCGGTATTCACGACAGCAGGAGCGTCTGCGTGAAATCCTCGGAATAGAGGATGCGGATATAGAGGGCTATGAGGAGTCCGGTTCCGGTCAGACGATGGACGGTGCTGTCATGGAAGACAGCGGAACATTTGCCGCGACGGTGTTGTCCGGTATCCGTTCGTCTGAGATCCAGAGGTGGTATTACAGCTTGGGACCGCTGACAGCGGAGGAAGCCGGTGCATATGAATGGTATATCGGAAACAGGGAATCAGGTTTTTCACAGGTAAACTATGTCACCCCCGATTACGACGAACTGCCCCGGGACACGATCATGGAATACGATATTATGACGGGCTACGATGAAGAAACAATGTCCTTCATCTTACAATACGAAACAGACGGAAGAGAAACCGAACCGATCACCATGGAAATATATGCCTTTCGGGATCTGTGGCCTCTTTGGTATATTTTCCCCCTAAGTGAAGATGCGATGGAAAAAAAGGCAGAATACCATACAAGCATCACGTTCGAACCGATGCACACGGTAGCGAAAAAAGAGACGGTCGTATTCGGTGACGGTATTCCGGTGTCACATCCGGTGACCGGGGAAGAAGGACATATTCTGGATATGACAATCTACGCAACCGGACAATGCGATGTACGCTATACGTACAAAGGCTGTGAATCCTATGAGGATGGAGGATCGTCTGATTGGTCAAACGCCGTCGAAGAGATCACCCGCCCCATGGAAATCCGTTTTAAGAGCGGACATGTGCTCACGGGAGGTGTTACTGCAAGATGGCTGTATCAGGACGGCAAGATCACCAATATCATGTTTTTCAACACGGTCAAGGATCCGACTCAACTGGAATGCGTCGTCATTGATGGGAAAGAATTCTACCCGTCAGCGGAGAAGTAGCCGGTTCCGCCCCTCACAGCCTCCAGATATCCCGGTTATAATCCCGGATCGTTCGGTCGGAGGAGAAGTAGCCGGCCTCGGCGATGTTGACGAGCATCTTCTGTTTCCAGGCGGTGCGCTTTTCGTAATCGCGGAAGGCCTTGTCCTTGACCCGGATGTATTCTTCGAGGTCGAGCAGCGTCATGAACCAGTCCTTGTTTAAGAGCTCGTCGCGCAGGCGCGTGAGGCGCTTTTTGTTGCCTGCCTTGAGGCATTTCGCGGAGGTGATGAAGTCCACAGCTTCCCTGATGACCTTGCTGTTCCGGTAGAAATCCCGCGAGACGTAATCCGCGTTTTTATAATGCGCGATCACCTCGTCCGCGCGTTTGCCGAAGATGTAGATGTTTTCGTCGCCGACGAGGGAGTGAATCTCCACATTGGCGCCGTCCTCGGTACCGAGGGTGACAGCTCCGTTCAGCATGAACTTCATGTTGCCGGTGCCGCTCGCCTCCTTGGACGCGAGCGAGATCTGCTCAGAAATGTCACAGGCGGGAATCAGCTTCTCCGCGTAGGAGACATTGTAGTTTTCCACCATGACGAGCTTCATGTGTTTGTTGACCTTCGGATCATTGTTGATGATCTCCTGCAGCACGAGCAGCAGGTGGATGATGTCCTGCGCGATCACGTAGGCCGGTGCCGCCTTGGCGCCGAAGATAAAGGTGATCGGGCGCTTCGGCGTCTTGCCTCTGCGGATTTCCAGATACTTATGAATGATGTAGAGCGCGTTCATCTGCTGGCGCTTGTACTCATGCATGCGCTTGATCTGGATGTCAAAGACGGAATCCGGGTTGAGCGCAACGCCCTCCTTTTCCTCAATGTATTCCGCAAGCTTCACCTTGTTGTGCTGCTTGATCTGCGCGAGGCGGTCCAGCACCTTTTTGTCGTTTTCATAGTCCAGAAGCTTTTTGAGCTTCGTCGCGTTTTTGTGGAAGCCCTTGCCGAGCAGCTCCGTGAGATAGGAAAACAGCTCCGGATTGCAAAGCATGAGCCATCTTCGGAAGGTGATGCCGTTGGTCTTGTTGTTGAACTTTTTCGGATACAGCTCGTAAAAGTCACGCAGCTCCGTTTTCTTTAAGATCTCCGTGTGCAGCGCCGCGACGCCGTTGACGGAATGCGAGTAGTGAATGTCCATATGCGCCATGTGTACGCGCTGCTTGCTGTCGATGATGCGCACCTTCGGGTTGTCGAAGCGGATGCGCACGCGCTCGTCCAGGGCGCGGATGTAAGGCACAAGCTGCGGCACGACCTTTTTGATATAGCGCATCGGCCAGGTCTCCAGGGCCTCCGCCAGGATCGTATGGTTCGTGTAGCTGCAGACATCGGAGACGAGATCGATCGCCTCGTCAATCGAAAAGGCCTTGTGCTCCACAAGGATGCGGATCAGCTCCGGGATGACGAGCGAAGGATGCGTGTCGTTGATCTGCACCTGCGCGTGCTCCGGCAGCTTGTGATAATCATACTGCTGCTCACGCATCTGCTGCATGATGAGCTGCGCGGCGCAGCTGGAAAGGAAGTATTCCTGATAAATGCGCAGCAGATTTCCGGCCTCATCCGAATCATCCGGATAAAGGAAGAGCGTCAGGTTTTTCTTTACAGCGGTCTTGTCAAAGGTGATGCCGCGCTTAACGAGCGATTCGTCCACGCTCTCCAGGTCAAACAGGCGCATTTTGCAGACGCCGGAATCATAGCCCGCGATCACCATGTCATACATGCGCGCCGTCACCTTTTTCTTGCCGAAGAAGACGTCAAAAGTCGTGTCCGTGCGGCGGAGGAAGGAATCCGCGTTCATCCAGACATCCTTTGCCGTGCGTTGTTCGCGGTTTTTGAAGATCTGCTTGAAGAGGCCGAAATGCCAGGCGAGACCCACACCCTCACCGGCAAGGCCGAGTGTTGCGATGGAATCCATGAAGCAGGAGGCAAGACGCCCGAGGCCACCGTTGCCGAGCGAAGGCTCCGTGTCCAGTTCGCCGATCTCCGCGAGGTCCCTGCCGTGCTTTTCCAGAATGGCACGGACCTTTTCATACACCCCGAGGTTGATCAGGTTGTTGATGAGGAGCCGTCCGATGAGAAACTCCATCGAAATGTAATAGACCTTTTTCTCTCCCGCACAGGGCTCCGAAACGGAAAGCAGGTCATTGGTCACGCCGACCAGCACCTGATAAATCTGCTTGTCCGTGCAGCGGGCAAGCGGTTTGCCGAACTGCTTCTTTGCGGCGTTCTCCAGCTGCTGTTCCAGATTCAGAATCAGAATGTCACGTTGCAGGCTTGCGTGTTTGGACATGGGGCGCTCCTTCCTGTTGCGGGTGTGCGGTTTCCGGACCGTGCTTTACTCCGCGTCTGCGGAGATGTGGATCGGTTCCTTGGCTTCCATCACGCTCTTGTACGCGGGACGGATGATCTTGGAGGCGCTCACGAGCTCTTCGATGCGGTGCGCGCTCCAGCCGACAATACGTGCGATCGCGAAGATCGGTGTGAACAGCTCCACCGGAATGTCCAGCATCTGATAGACAAAGCCGGAGTAGAAGTCCACGTTGGGGCTGACGCCCTTGTAAATATGACGCTTCTCCGCGATCACCTTCGGCGCGAGCTTCTCAATATTATGATACAGCGCCATGTCGTCATCGCGGTGCTTCTCCGCGGAGAGCTTTTCCACAAAGGAACGGAAGATGCGTTCGCGCGGATCCGAAAGCGAATAAACCGCGTGGCCCATACCGTAGATGAGACCCTTGCGGTCGAAGACCTTGCCGTCGAGAATCTGCCCGAGGTAATGCGCGAGCTCCTCCTCGTCACGCGGATCACGCACATGGTCCTGAATATTCCGGATCATCTCGATGACCTTTAAGTTGGCGCCGCCGTGCTTGGGACCCTTCAGCGAGGACATCGCCGCGGCGATCGTCGCATAGGTATCGGAGCCGGAGGAGGTGACGACGCGCGTCGTGAAGGTGGAGTTGTTACCGCCGCCGTGCTCCATATGCAGCACGAGCGCGGCATCCAGCACCTTCGCCTCGGTCTTCGTGAACTTCTTGTCCGGGCGCAGCATCAGCAGGATGTTCTCCGCGATCGATTTGTCATCGTCCGGACGGTGGATATACATGCTCTCGAAATTGTCATAGTGATTGTACGCATGATACGCGTAAATCGCCAGCATCGGGAAGACGCTCGTCAGGAAGAGCGACTGCCGGATCACGTTGTCCAGATCCGTGCTGGCGGCATAAGGGTCATAGGAGGCGAGCGTCAGGATGGAGCGCGTCATGGAATTCATGATGTCTTTGGACGGCGCCTTCATGATGACGTCACGCACGAAATGCGTCGGAAGCTTGCGGTTCTCCACAAGCTTTCCGAAGAAAATATCCGCCTGGTGCTCCGTCGGGAGATCCCCGAAGAGCAGCAGATAAGCCAGGTTCTCATACGCAAAGCGGTGCTTGCTGTATTTTTTGACGAGGTCCCTGACGTTGTAGCCGCGGTACCAAAGCTGACCGTCGCATGGCGTGCGCTTCCCCTCCGAATCATCAAAGGAAATGATGGCGGAAATATTGGTCAGGCCGGTCAGGACGCCGCGTCCGCTCAAATCGCGCAGTCCCCGGTTGACATGCAGCTTTTCAAAAAGCGCATCGTCGATCGTGTCGTTTTTGATGACCTGCTTTACACGCGTGGCCGCGTACTCCAGCATCTTGTCCTCAAACCCGAGATAACGTTTTTTTCCTCTGCTTGGCATGTAAAAACCCCCTCTCAGCGTAATACCCTGTTATCATACCATGTTTCAACGCTTTAGCGCAATAAAACAAAAGAAAGTTTATATATGTAGCAACGGCATACAAACCGCACGGAATGTGTTATACTTAATCTTGAACCATTTGGGGGAAGATCATCGAAGATGAAAAAGATCCGGTTAGTTCCGGTGCTTGTGCTCTTTGCGCTTGCGGCGCTGGCGGCCTTCCTTTCGCGTACGGAAGCCGCAGGATTGGCGGATACGGTGACGGTTTCGATCGCGCAGACGAACGGCGTGCGCGTGGTCACAAGAAATCCCGTGACGGTGCCGCGCGGAGAACGCATCACCTTTCAGGTACAAATCGAAGACGGCTATGTGTGCGACGGTGCCAAAGAGGGTCTCTTTGACGGCACATCCTTTTCCATGCGCGCGGACCGTTCCAAAACCGTTTATCTCGAAACAAAAAAATACTGTGAGATCACGACGGAGGCGTCCTTCGGCGGCAGCCTCCAGTACGGCGGCGGCCAGGTGTTAGAGGGCGGAACCGCGGAGGTGAAGATACGACCGGATCTGCATTTTGAGGTCGCAAAGATCTTTGTCAACGGAAGAGAATACCCGGCCCCGGCGGACAACGTCTTCCGCTTCACCGTGCGCGAAGACAGTCTGATCACGGCGGAATTTCAGGGCGCCGCGCTTTCCCTGATGGTGCTCTCCAACAACCTCGGGGAAATTGCCATCAGTGGCACGGACGGCGAATATCATTACGGCGATGTCGTTCAGATCGAGGGAAAGAGCTCGGATCCGCATGTGCATTTCAGGGGCTTCAGCACCGGCGGCTATTTGAGCGAGGGCGGAAAGCTTCTGACGGAGAGCAGCTCCCTGGAGCACCGCATGGAGGAGGACACCATCCTCTTCGCCAACTTTGAGGACGAGCGCTCCTTTGCCGTTCATTATGACGCAAACGGCGGCAACTCGACAATCGAACAGGATGATGTTTACAGTCCGGAACAGATCCTCAACCTGCGCGTGATTGACGGCAGTATCACGCGTGAGGGCTATGTGCTGACCGGCTTTTCGGAAAGCGCGGACGGCTCCGGCAAGGTGCATGCACCGGGCGCCATGATCAAAATGCCCGCCAACGATCTGACGCTGTATGCGCAATGGGCGCAGGAAACACCGGCGCAGTATCTGAATTTTTCCACGGACGGCGGCATGACCGTGACGGGCCTCACCGAGGCGGGACGCGCGGCGAACCTGACGGAGATCGTGATTCCGCAGATCGCGGGCGGCACGCAGGTGCAGGCAGTCGCTCCCGGCGCCTTCCGCGGCATCGGCACGCTGACGCGCGTGATCGTGCCGCCGGGCGTGACGCGCATCGGTGACAGCGCCTTTGCGGACAACCCTGCGCTGCTGACGGCGTATCTGCCGGAGACGCTGACGGCGCTTGCGGACAATGCCTTTTCGGGCTGCCCGGAATATGACCGGATGCATGTGCTGGCCAGTCTCGACCGCGCCTACGAATATGACTTTGACTCCACGCTCGCGCAGAAATACCTGCGCCTTGTGACAAGCGAAGGAAAGCGCATCATCCTGGCCGGCGGCAGCGGTCTCTCCTTCGGCATCAACTCCGCGCGCATCAAGGAGGCCTTCCCGGATTACACGGTGGTCAATTTCAGCGGCGCAGCAAACGCGGGCATGCTGCCGCTGCTTGACATGCTGCGCGCGCAGGTGCGGGAGGGCGATATCGTCATCCTGGTGCCGGAGTATTATCCGTACATGTATGCCGCCTTTGAGACGCACGGCATCTTAAACTGGCAGTATCTGGAGAGCAACTACGACATGCTGGATGATCTCAGCGTGAAGAACAATCCGAATCTCTTTTCCAATTATCTCTGGTATCTGAATGAGAAACGCACCATTCTCCCCGGCAAGAAGCAGAACATGAAGCCGGCCTATGCGCGTTCCGGCTTCAACCAGGCGGGAGACCAGACGGCGCCGCGTGCGAATCAGACCGGGAACCAGCTGTGGCTGCCGGAAGCGGAGGCGATCACGGACGCCGGCTGCGAACGCTTCAATGCCTTCGGCAGGGAGCTGACGGAGCGCGGCGCAAAGGTGTTCTTCTCCTTCCCGGCGTTGCCGCACGGCGGTCTTTCGCGGGAGGAACTGAAGGCGAGGACGGACCCCTTCCTGCAGCAGCTGTCATCCAAACTGGAGGAAAGTGCCGTGCGGATCATTTCGGATCCCGCGGATTACGGCTTTGACTATACGCTCTTTTTTGACAACCATTACCACATGACGAACGAAGGCGCGCTGGTGCGTTCCGAACAACTGGTGAGGGATCTGCAGACGGCGCTCGGGACGGGCGAATGATTTATCTGATTCTCGCAATTGTATCTTATGTCGTGGCGGTCTTTCTGCTTCTGGGCTTCCGGACGGAGAAGATCTCGGGGTTGCTCATTGCCTGTGCGGGCGTTCTCGGGATGCTTTCCGGAATTGACCGGCGGTGGATGGCCGCCTCACTCATGGCCGTGCTGTTTCTGTACCTGATTCCGCTCGGCCGCGGCAGAAGGAGGAGACGCTGATGGCACTTTCCTCCGCCGGATATTTTCTGTTTCTCGCCGTCTGTGTCGCCGTCTATCGTGCGCTGCCCGCGCGCTTCCATGACGAGGTGCTGCTGACGGCAAGCGTGGCCTTTTATATTTTCGCCATGCCGCGCTATGCCGTCTGGATCATGCTGTATGCGCTGCTGGTCTGGGTGGCGGGGCTCTTTGCGGCACCGAAGGGAAGCGGAAAGGCGGTGACGACGGTGGCCGTCATCTGCTCCGTCCTGTATCTCTTTTTTGTCAAATACGCCGCGCCGGTGCTTTCCGTCTTTCCGGGCGAACTGGAAAAGACGCGCTTCTTTTCTTCGATCGTGGCGCCGGTCGGCATTTCCTACATCACCTTCCAGAGCATTTCCTATCTCGTGGAAATTGCGCGGGGGAACATCCGCCCGGAGCGCAGCATGGTGCGCTTCTTCCTGTACCTGCTGTTCTTCGCCAAGGTGACGGCGGGGCCGATCGAGCCGCCGGAGGCCTTTTTGAAGGAACTGCACAGACGGCACCGGATGCGTCCGCAGCAGACGGCGCAGGGACTGCTGCTGTTGATGCGCGGACTGCTCCGGAAGATCGTGATCGCGGATGTGCTGGCGGAGGGCGTGGGTGCGGTCTATGCCGCGCCCGAGGCGCACAGTGGTTTTGAGGCAATCTTTGCGGTCTTCCTGTACTCTGCGCAGATTTATTATGACTTTGCGGGCTACACGGATCTGGCCAGGGGAAGCGCCGCGCTCTTCGGCATCCGCCTGAGCGAAAACTTCAATCATCCCTATGGCTCCGAGACCATCCGCGAATTCTGGGGACGCTGGCACATGTCGCTTTCCTCCTGGCTGAGAGAGTATATTTACATCCCGCTCGGCGGCAGCCGCTGCGGCATGCCGAGAAGATGCTTCAACCTGGTGCTTACCTTCCTCATCAGCGGCATCTGGCACGGCGCCTCGCTCACCTTTGTGGTCTGGGGACTGCTGCACGGCGTCTTCCAGATGTTCGGCGTGCTGTACGAATACGTCCGGCGCAAGCGCGGCACACGCAGCCGGGAGGGCGCCACGACCGCGGCGCATCTGCTGCGCATGCTGCGGACCTGCCTGCTGGTGACATTTAACTGGATCTTTTTCCGGGCGGAGAGCTTTCATGACGTGATCGCCATCCTGACAAGACCCTTTTACGGCATGGGTTCCCTTCCGCGGAGTCTGGAAACCATGGGCATCACGGCGGCGACGATCCCGATGTTTGCAGTGACGCTCCTTGCGATCCGGGCGCTGGACAGCGCACTGATCGATCCGCTTTCCAAAGAGACGACACGCGGCGTACCGGGCACAAGACGCCTGGCCTTCCTCGCGGTGCTGACGGTCTGGACGGTCTTCCTCGTCCAGTCCACGATGCAGGGCGAATCGGCGGCTTTCATTTACTTCGGGTTCTGATATGATGCAGGGAATGAGAAGACAATCGAATACCGCACCGCGCAAGACCCGTCCCGTACGGCTTTTGCTGATCGCGCTCGTCGTGTTTCTTGCGGTCAGCCTTCCCGCGGCCGGCATGTTTGCCGTGGACGCCGCGCTGGGAAAGCAATACGCGGACACGTATTATGCCGTGCTGGGCACAAAGTACGACAGGCTGCGCGCCGTGGAAGGGCCGAAGATCGTGGTCGTCGGCGGCAGTGCGACGGCCTTCGGCATTGACGAGGCGCTTGTGGAAGAGGAGACGGGGATGCCCTGCGTGGCCTTCGGTCTCTACGCCGCCTTCGGTTTGAAATGCATGCTGGATCTGTCCCTGAACGGCATCGGGAAGGGAGATATCGTCGTGGTCTCTCCGGAGTTCAGCAGCCAGATGTTTTCGGAATATGTCGGCTACGATGCGCTGCTGCAGGCGGCGGAAAGCAGGAAGGGCCTGCTGTGGGCGCTCGGCCGCTCCTACTTCGGCGGCATGATGCGCTCGTATCCGGAGTATCTTGTGCGGAAAAAAGAGGTGGCGGATGTCGGCGGCGTGGAGGGCGCGGGCGTTTACACCAAAGAAGCCTTTGACGATCAGGGCCGCATGATCTTCGTGCGCGAGGGCAATACGATGGACCGCATGGTGTCGGAGGACAATCTGCCGGAGATCCGTGCGGAGATCGTGACGGAGGCATTTCTGGAGATGGTCAACGAATACGCCCGCAGGGTACGGCGCAGGGGCGCGGAGGTGTACTTCGGTTTCGTTCCCGTCAACGCAAAAAGCGTGGAGCTGGCGGCGGACACGGACAAGGAAGGCTTTGTCAGTGCGCTGGAGGCGGGGCTGAGCTTCCCCCTGCTGTCGGATCTGGACCAGCACATCCTGGACGAGCGCTATTTCTACGATTCCAATTTCCATATGAACGATACCGGCATGGTGTATAACACGATCCTGCTGGTGAATGATCTCAAGCGTGTCACGGGACAGCAGGGCGCGGTCAAGACGCATCTGCCGCAGCCGCCGGAGGGCGCCGCGGACGCGCAGATTCTTTCCTCCGGTGACCTGAACGGCCTGCTCTATGACGTGACGGCGGAGGGCGTCGTGATCACGGGGCTTTCCGATGAGGCAAAGGCCGCGGAGAAGATCGAGGTGCCGGAGGAAATCGAAAACAACCTCGTGCGCAGGATCGATGCCTATGCCTTTGCAAATGCCTCCGCCCGCACCATCACGCTGCCGAAGAGCGTCACGGTGCTTGCGGGACATCTCTTTGAAAACTGCACGCAGCTCACGCGAGTGGAGCTGCTGGCGGAGGAGCTGCCGCAGGTCGGAGACACGCTGACGGCGGGCGCGCCGGAGGGCCTTGTCATCGCCGTACCGGCGGATGCGTACGGCACCTACCTCACGGATTACTTCTGGGCGCGTTACGCACGCGTTCTTGCGCGGATAGGAGAGTAGTTATATAATGATTCATCGGACTGCGGATGCAGTCCGGTGTCTTATTAAGGAAGAAAAGGGGAAACGATATGAACATCCGGGTCGCGGTCGTATTCGGCGGAAAATCCACGGAGCATGAGATCAGCGTGATCTCCGCCGTGCAGGCCATGCATGCTTTTGATACGGAGCGCTATGAGATCATTCCCGTCTATATGACGAAGGACGGGCTGTGCTATACCGGAAATGAGATGAAGGAGATCGCCGCCTTTCAGGGGAACATCGCGGAGATGCTGAAGCGCAACATCCGCGTGGACTGGGTCAGGGAAGGAGGCAGTGTCCTTCTGGTGCAGCATGAAAAGAAACGCTTCGGCGCCTCCTTCTCACAGGGCGTGGACATCGTCTTTCCGATCGTGCACGGCACCAACGTGGAGGACGGCGCCCTGACGGGATTTTTCAAAACGCTGGATGTGCCCGTTGTCGGCTGTGATGTGCTGAGCGCCGCCGTCGGCATGGACAAGTATGTGCAAAAGGCCGTGATGAAGGACAGCGGGATTCCCGTTCTTCCCTGTGCCTGTTATTCCTGGAAGGATTATGAGGAAGAGGAAAAGGTGCTCGCGGATATTGAGGCGCGGTTTTCCTATCCCGTGATCGTGAAGCCTTTGAACCTGGGCTCCTCCATCGGCATCAGCAAGGCCGCCGACCGGGAAAGCCTTTCGGAGGCGCTGGAGCTCGCCTTTTCCTTTGCGAAGAAGATTCTCGTGGAGCCCGCGATCACAAACTTAAAGGAAGTGAACTGCTCCGTGCTGGGCGATTACGAGGAGGCGACCGCCTCCGAATGCGAATCGCCGCTCGGCGAGGATGAGATTTTAAGCTTTACGGATAAATACATGGCAGGCGGCGGCAGCAAGGGCGCCAAGGGCGCGAAGGATGCGTCCGCAAAGACGGCCCCCGCGATGAAAACGGGCGGCGGTGCCAAGGGCGCCAAGGGCAGCGGCATGGCTTCGCTGTCCAGAAAGCTTCCGGCGGACATTGCGCCGGAAAAGCGGGAGGAGATCCGCGCAATGGCCGTGAAGGCCTTCCACGCGCTCGGCTGCACGGGCGTCGTGCGCATCGACTTCATGATGGACCTGGATGACGGCGGGAAGGTATATCTGAATGAATTCAACACGATTCCGGGATCGCTTTCCTTTTATCTCTGGGAAGCGAGCGGTGTGCCGTACCGGGAACTGCTGAACCGCCTGATCGACATCACCTTAAAGAACGCAAGGGAAGACGCGAAACTGGTGTATTCCTTCGATACCAATGTATTGGCACGGGCGCGCGTTTAAGCGCCGGATTTGTTTTTGTTGTAGGTCTGCGCGATGATATTTGCGGTATAGTTGTGGATGTCCTTCTGTTCTTCTTTGGACAGATCGCTGAAGCGGAAGGGCTCGCCGTATTCGAGGATGACATCGGAGCGGCGGATGAAGGGCATGTGGTTTTCGAAGATATCCCGCGTGCCGCACATCGTCACGGGAACGATCGGACAATCCGTGCGCTGCGCGATCTTGAAGCTGCCCTTGTGAAATTCGAGCAGGGTGTCCGGATGATGGTTGCGCGTTCCCTCCGGATAAATGAAGACATCGACGCCGCCCTTGACGAGGTCAATGGCCTGCAGGATGACCTCCATTCCCTGACGGATGTCCGAACGGTCAAGGAAGAGGCAGTTGACGTAGGTCATGAGCCAGGGCAGCACGGGAATGACCTTCATGCTTTTCTTTGCGATGAAGCCGGTGTAGCGCGTCATCAGGGAATAGCTGATGACGATATCGAAATAGCTCTGGTGATTGCCGACATAAAGCACCGTTTCGTTTTTGGGGATGCGGTCTTTGCCGATCACCGTGAGGCGGCAGCCGGAAAGGCCGCGGATCACGGAGAGCGCAAAGATCACCGAGCGGAAGATCACGGGACGCCTGCGCCACTTCGGCGCAACGAGCGAGATCAGCCGTTCGACCAGCAAAAGCGGCAGGCTGATGATGAAATATACAAAAAGAAACAACGCGGTCAGTATCACACGGATCATGAATCGATACCTCCTTTTTGACCTTACTATCGTACCATACTTTTGAGAGGCAGACAAAATGACGGATATTCTGGGCGGGACGCTTCTGGACCCCGAAAGCGGCAAAGCGGGACTGTATGATCTGCGGATCAGGGACGGCATCATTACGGAAATCGCAGAAGGCGGGAAGCTGCCCGCGGCGGAAGCGGATGTGATCGACGCGACGGGAAGGATCGTCACGGCGGGACTGGTGGATCCGCATGTGCATTTCCGTGATCCGGGTTTTACGCATAAGGAGGATATTCTCACGGGGGCGGAGGCCGCAAAACGCGGCGGCTATACCTCTGTCGTGATGATGGGGAACACCTCGCCGCATCCGGACAATTTGGAAACGCTGCGCTACATGATCGAAAAAGGCGCGCAGACCGGCATCCGCGTCTATGCCTGTGCGAATGTGACAATGGGCATGGAGGGGAAGGAACTGACGGATCTGGAGGCGCTTGCGGCAGCGGGAGCGGTGCTCTTTACGGACGACGGTCTGCCGGTCACGGATGCCGGCATCATGCGGGAGGCCTGTAAACGTGCGCAGGCTCTTGGAAAGATGATTTCACTGCATGAGGAGGATCCCGCCTTCGTGAAGGAAAGCGGCGTCAATGCCGGCGCGGTGGCGAAGGAGCTGGGGCTTTCCGGCGCTTCGCGCGAAGCGGAATACAGCATGGTGGAGCGGGACATCGCGATCGTCCGTGAAACGGGCTGTGCGATCGATGTGCAGCATGTTTCCTGCAAGGAAAGCGTGGAGCTGATCCGCGAGGCAAAGAAGGAAGGACTTCCCGTGCATGCGGAAGCAACGCCGCATCATTTTACGATGACGGAGGACGCGGTGCGGCAGTACGGCACGCTGGCCAAGGTGAATCCGCCGATCCGCACGAAGGAGGACCGCGCCGCCATCATCGAAGGCTTAAAGGACGGCACGATCGACATGATCGCGACGGATCATGCGCCGCATGCGGCGGAGGAAAAGGCGCTGCCCTTTGTGAAGGCACCGAGCGGCATGACGGGCCTGGAGAATGCGTTTTCCCTGGGGCTCAGGGAGCTGGTCCGGCCGGGACATCTGACGCTGACGGAGCTGCTGCGTCTCATGAGCACGAACCCCGCGCGGATTGTCGGGATTCCCGGCGGCTACGTCAGGGAGGGCGCGGAAGCGGACCTGCTGATTTTTGATCCGGATACGGAACGCGTGGCGGACAGAGGTCTTTCCCGTTCCTCCAATACGCCGTTTACGGGACAGCGGATGCCCGGCGTGGTACATACGGTCATCTGTAAAGGGAAAACAGTTTATGAGAATGTTTGAGCATTACAGGATGCAGTGGTTCTTCTTTCCGCTGCTGATCTTTTATGATGAAATGGTGCTGCATTTTTCAACGGTGAGCAGACTTTCCGCATGGTCCTTTCCGGTCATGCTGCTGTTTTCCGCGGCCTACGGCCTGGCACTCGAGCTCTTCCGCTCCGTGTTTCTGACGGAAAAAGCGGTACGCCGTGTGACGACGGTGATGGTCTCGCTGACGACCCTGCTCTATCTGGTTTTGTTTTTCATGCACCGCGAGTTTAAGATGTTCTATGATCTGAATACGGTCTTCTTCGGTGCGGGCGGAGCGCTGTCCGAGTTTTGGGAAGAGATCGTGTCAATGATCTTCAGTGCGGACGGCCTGTTGCATATTCTGCTGTTTGCGCTGCCGGTTGTTCTGTACCGTCTGGCGCTGCTGTATTTGAAAAAGAAGGAACGCGCCTTTGAACATCCGTATCAGGCGGAGCACCGCGCCGGACTCTTTGCCGGCTGTACGCTGCTGTTCGTGACCGGTGCCATTTTGCTTCGGAACGTGCCCTCGCTGCGGATGATTTATTCCGAGACCTACCGCTTCAACAATGTGGTGGAGGAGCTCGGTGCGCTCACGGCGCTGCAGGCGGATGTCGTGCGTCTGGCGGCAGGGGAGACGGCAGGAGAGGAGTTTGTGGTTGTGGCGGAGCAGCCGTCACAGACTTCGCAGGAAGAGGCCGGGGATGATGCGGCCGGAAGCAGAATGCCGGTTTCTTTGGGCGGAGCGAGTAAAGCGCAAGGCGCAAAGACTGTCGCGGAGGGGGAAGCGGAGGCAGAGGAAGAGGAAGCAGCCGAGGAAGTTCCGGAGGAAATCAGGAATGAACTGCCGATTGATTTTGAGGCACTCGCCGCCTCCTCCTACGGCGCCTTTGCCAAGGTGGATGAGTACCTGGCGACGGTAACGCCCTCCACACAGAATGAGTATACGGGTCTGTTCAAAGGAAAGAATCTGATTCTGATTACGGCGGAGGCCTTCTCCGGCTATATGATCGATGAGGAGCTGACGCCGACGCTGTACCGGATGCACACGAAGGGCTTTCAGTTCAAAAACTTTTACCAGCCCTCGGGCGCGGGGACGATTGGCGGCGAATACAATATCCTGCACGGTCTTTTGCCGATGGCGGGCGGCGCGTCCATGAATTACAAGGTCGATGACCATAACGTGATGACGATCGGTTCTTATCTGAACCGGCAGGGCTATTACGGAAAGCTGTATCATAACGGCACGCTGACCTTCTATGACAGACACCGCACGCACAATGCGCTCGGTTATTCGGACGGATATACGGCGGTCGGAAACGGCCTGGAGAAGATCATCACGGAGGGCTCCGTTTACAGTGATCTTGGCATGTTCCGGGATACCTTTCCGCTGTATGCGGACGAGCAGCCCTTCAACGTGTATTACATGACGATCAGCGGCCATGCGCCCTACAGCCGCGGCGGGAATTATTTCTCCTCCCTGCACTGGGACCGCGTGAAGGACCTGCCGTATTCGGACAGCGTGAAGGCATACATCGCTTCCAACCTGGAGCTGGAGGATTCGATGGCCTTTCTGATCGACGCGCTGGAGAAAAAGGGCATTGCGGATGATACGGTGATTGTGGTCTGCGCGGATCACTTCCCCTACGGCCTCAGCGACAAATATCTGGCGGAACTGTACGGGACGCAGATCAGTGATGCCTTTTTCCGGGACTCCAATACGCTGCTGATCTGGTGCGGGGAATTGGAGGAACGGGAGCCGGTGGTGATCGACGCGCCGGTGGTGAGTCTTGATATTTTACCGACATTGCTGAATCTGTTCGGCCTGGAATGGGATTCCAGACTGCTGCCGGGGCGGGATATCTTCTCCGATGCGGAGGCGCTGGCCTTTGACATGGGCCACAACTGGGCAACGGAGCTCGGTGTATTCGCGCGCGGCAGATTCACGCCGGCGGAGGGCGTTTCAGAGGAGGACATTCCGGAGGGCTATGTGGACCGCATCCGGCAGATCGTCAGCAACAAGATCACGCTGTGCCGGAATCTGACGTACAACGATTATTACGGGCATGTGTTCGGCGACAAGGCGCCGGAGGATCTGCTGAAGAGACAGACGGTTCCGCAGGAAAAAGACCTGGAGCCGGAAGCAAACTGATGCTGTCCGGGAAGCCGTGAAACCTGCGGGGAAACCGGCTTCGCGGGAGAAGGATGTGTTTTGTGTTTCGGGAGGAAGCTCACATGAAAAAACAGAAATCCTGCTGCAGAGTATTGTTTCAGGAACAGATCGCTGCGGGGATTTTTGACCTTCGTTTAGAGACGGCTTTGGGAAGCGGTGCGCGGCCGGGGCAGTTTGTCGGCGTGTTTCCGAAGGACGGTGCCATGCTGCTGCCGCGCCCGGTGAGCATCTGTGACGCGGACGACACTTCCCTGCGCCTGGTGTACCGGATTGCGGGAAAGGGAACGGCGTCCATGTCCGCGCTGCGCCCGGGAGATTCCGTGGATGTGCTGGGCGTGCTCGGCAACGGTTTTCCCCTGGAGGAGGCAGCAGGAAAACAGGTGTTGCTCATGGGCGGCGGGATCGGTATTCCGCCGATGCTCTTTGCGGCGCGTGTGCTTTCGGAGCGGATCGCTGCAGGACATGCGGACGCGCCGGCGGCCGTTACGATCGTCTGCGGCTACCGGGACGCGGAAACTTTTTTGTCGGAAGAACTGTCCGCCTGCGGGAACCTGCTGATCGCAACGGATGACGGCTCCGCCGGCACGCAGGGAACGGTGATCGACGCGCTCCGTGCCGCGGAGGTGAAGGCGGATGTGATCTTTGCCTGCGGTCCGAAGCCGATGCTTTCGGCGGTGAAAGAATACGGCGCATCGGCGCGCACCTTTTTATCCCTGGAGGAGCGCATGGCCTGCGGTGTGGGGGCCTGCCTCGGCTGCGTCTGCAAAACAACGGAAACGGATGCGCATTCCCATGTCAGAAACGCAAGGGTCTGTACGGACGGCCCGGTGTTTGCGGGGGAGGAAGTCAGTTTATAGGAAGATAGTGTGTTGAAGCTAACGTGTTGAAGCGGAACACAAGGTGGAAAATGTTGTGATTTAACATGAAGAAAAGCACCCATATTCAGGTGCTTTTTGTTTTGACCATGACTCCGACGGGAATCGAACCCGTGTTACCGCCGTGAAAGGGCGATGTCTTAACCTCTTGACCACGGAGCCGCGTCGCCGTGGACTACGCTATTGCTCAAATCGCGTTGGAAAGACACGCGATTTTCGCGACGCTTCGTCACGGCTCCTTTACGCACGAAATGCAAGCATTTCATGCGTTGGTGCCGCTGCGCGGCACAAAAGATTTTCATAACCAGCTCCCCGAGTAGGGCTCGAACCTACAACCCCGCGGTTAACAGCCGCGTGCTCTACCATTGAGCTATCGAGGAAAGCAAAGCCGCGCAAATTGG
>JAFSPF010000102.1 GCA_017443065.1 Lachnospiraceae bacterium | reverse complement strand
GGTCGACGTCGATGCCGCCCATGAAATAATGGATGCCTGGCGAGACCGGTACCGGCGCCGTCTTCGGATCGATCGCGAGGTAGTGGATGATCTCTTCACGCAGCTCATTCAGGCGGTTGTTCCAGACATTTTCCGGAAGCGCCGTCATGTCAAGGTAGACTTGGTCTTCGAAGGCATGATCATGCAGCACCTTATGGATTTCCCTTGATACCACATCGCGCGGCATCAGGTTCCCGAGTTCGGGATAGCGGTCTTCCATAAAATAGTAGCGTTCCCGCGCTGTTCCCGCTGTATTGATATACAGTCTGCCGCCCTCGCCGCGCGCCGCCTCCGTGATCAGCATCCGCTTGCCGGGGATCGCGATCGTCGTCGGATGGTACTGGATCATTTCCGGATTGGATAAGGCGACCCCCTGCGCAAAAACGCACGCGGTGACATCGCCCGTGTTATAGGCCGTGCCCGTCGTCTTCCCGGGAAACATGCCGTTCAATCCGCCGGAAGCAAGGAGTACGGGACCGTCAAAGGAATCTGCTTTGCCCGTCTGCAGATCCTGTACCCGCAGGCCGGCACAGACGCGGTCTCCACTTGTCATGAGCCGTACAAACACATGGTGATCAAACCGTTCGATCAGACCCGCCGCCTCGTATTTGCGCGCCTCATCGATCAGGGCGCTCATCAGCATCTTGCCGGTGAAGCTGCCGACATAGGCCGTGCGGCGTTTTTTCTGGCCGCCGAAATAGCGCTGCGCGATCCGGCCGTCTTCTTTAATATTAAACGGCACGCCGAGGGACGAGAGGTACGCGATGATATCCGGCGCTTCCGACACGAGGCCCCTGACTGCCTTTCTGTCCGCACGAAAGACGCCGCCCTTTACGGTATCCGCCAGGTGGTCTTCGATCGTGTCTGTTTCCCCGTAATGATCGAGAACCGCGTTGATGCCGCCCTCGGCGAGTACGGACTGTGCGCGCTCCGACGGCGCGCGTGAAATCAGACGGCTTTTTACGCCGACTTCCGCAAGCGTGATGGCGGCGGAGAGCCCTGCCAGTCCTGCGCCGACGATGTTGACGGACGTCTGTTGTGCGGAACTGTCCTGCGTGTTCCGGGAAACGGGCACCGGTGGTTTTGTGTCGTTTCGTACGCTCATACGGCAATCCACCTGAAATAGTAAATCACAAACATCGCGCCCATGAACACCAGCAGTATGGCGGAAATGATGATCAGGTCCGCCGCGAACTGCTTTAATGAGCGGATTCCGAATGAAATCAGGACCGGTCTGGCATTGGAGATGACATGCACCGCGATCGCCAGAACAAGGATCAGGTGCAGGATGAGCTGCGGCATTTCAAACGGGTTTAAGCGTACCACGCCGTCCGCTTCATGACCGATGAACAGCGCCATATGGAAGAAGATCAGGATAAAAATGGCAAAGCCCGAGATGCGGCGTGCCCAGAACAGCTTGTTTTCCTTGAAATAGGAAACGCCGGCTTTTTTCTGAATGCGCAGTGTATCCACGGTCAGCTTGATGCCGATGATGCCGTGTATGACGATCAGGGTCGCAAGCGCGCGTGCGAGCATTTTCAGGATACGCGAACCGCCGGGGTAGAGCCCCGCCAGCTGGAAGCCGCCGATGACGCCGTGTGCGACAAACAATATGAGGATGGCTGCGCTTAGGATGGCGTTCCACTTTCTCATGCCATTGATTATAAACGATTATGGGAGCAGTAACAAATCGCACATCAGTTGTTTTTGTATTTTGGCGGACAACACCTGTTTAAAGTTAACTTGATTGTTGGTTTTGCAAGTTTTGGGAGAACTGCCGGCTTACAGAGCTTAATATAAGTTGCTAAAGGTATGATTTTTGACCACCTTTAGCAACTTATATAGGTTTCTTCATGATGCATGAAACCACGAGAGTGTTCGCCGATATTGACGATGCCGCAAAGCGCCTCTTAGAGTTGGCGTGCCTTATCTGCCCAAAGTTAACTTGATTGTTAACTTTGTAAGTTAACCAAGTTAACATATTCATCAGGGGGGTGGTATGATGTATTCGGTAAGAGCCAGATATATCGAAGAACAGGTATCAAAGCTTCCAAAAGGAAACATCACATACAGAACGATAAAAGGGAAAAAATATGCTTCAGATATATGTCATTTTACCACAAAAAATGCTTCATAAAAGTGTGCGTTCGTAATATACAGGGTTTCCTTTGGTTATTTACAAACATCTTGACAAAACATCGCTGAGGAGAAAAACGGAAAACGGATATGAGTGAGTGATAGAAGTATTATCAAAAACAGCGGAGAAATGGGTGGTGCCATGATTGAGAAAAAGATCATCTTATGTTACAATCCTCTTTAAGGGGCGAGACAAAAAAACAGGTTCAAAAAGTGAGTTATCAGAATATTCTGGAAATTACCCGCAAAAATGAGTCCGGGAAGCCGCTTCCGGAGCGAATTCCAGAATGCCGCCGTAGAAATGGGATGAGCCCGATGCAGGGCATTGACACATTGTCTTGGTCGGGGCATTGAGGATTGCAGTGGATTCGTAGAAATGGGATGAGCCCGATGCAGGGCATTGACACACAAGAACAATCAGAATAAGTGATAAAAGCAACATTGCCGTAGAAATGGGATGAGCCCGATGCAGGGCATTGACACCCGATGTCGAATTCGACGTTTTGACCAGCGTAAATGGTAGAAATGGGATGAGCCCGAT
>JAFSPF010000013.1 GCA_017443065.1 Lachnospiraceae bacterium | reverse complement strand
CATGCCGATGAGCTCGGACAATTCCTCCGAAATCAGGATGATGGATTTTCCCTCTTTTTTCATTTCATACATCAGATTGTACATGGCCGCCTTGACACCGACATCGATGCCGCGGGTCGGGCAGTCCAGGATGAGAATCTGCGAATCCGAGGCCATCCATTTGCCGATGACCACCTTCTGTTTGTTGCCGCCGGAGAGGGTGTTGACCTTATAATTCTTTCCGGCGCATTTGATGGACAGTTCCTCGATCTGCCGGTCCACGTAGCGGGACTCCTTGCGGAAGGAGATGATGCCCTTGAAAAGCTCGTTGGCGCGATATCCCGTGGAGGCGATGTTTTCCGCGATTGTCGCGCTTAAGCCAAGGGATTCCGCGTCACGGTTTTTGGAGACGTAACCGATGCGTTTGCTGATGGCCGTCTTCGGGGAACGGATCACGGTGCCGTCGGCGGTCGTGACACGTCCGTCCACGACCTTGTCCACGCCGAAGAGCGCGCGACCCACCGTATGCATGCCGCAGTGGGACAAGCCCCCGATCCCCAGGATCTCTCCCCGGTGAAGTTCCAGGGAAAAACAGACCAGATCCTGCATGCAGGTGATGTTCTCCGCGCGCAGCACGACTTCGTCCTCATACGGGTCCGTGTCATTGCGGTAGTAATTGCCCTGCAGCTCGCGGCCGACCATCAACTGGCGGATTTTGCCGGGCTCATATTCGGATTTGTCCAGGGTGCCGATGATGACGCCGTCGCGCAGCACCGTCAGCTTGTCGCAGTGCTCCATCATCTCGTCCAGGTCATGCGAAATGAACAGAACGGTTTTGTTCTGCTCCTTCATCATCTTCAGGACACGGTAAAGGAATTCGCGCCCCTCGAAGGAAAGGGCGGTGGAGGTCTCGTCCACAATCAGAAGATCCGGTTCCCAGTACAGGCACTTGGCGATCTCAATGATCTTTCTGGCCTGCATATCCAGCTCCGCGGTGCGCTGCCCTGCATGGAACATCTTTAATTCCAGCCGGTCCAGCAGCTCCTGCGCGGCTTTTTCCATTTTGCCCTTGTCAATGAAGGGGCCGGTGCGGAACATTTTCTCATGTCCGAGGAAGATGTTTTCCGCGACGGTGATGTTGGGAATGGAGCCGGCCTCCTGCACGATCATGCCGATGTGATGCTGCTGGGCCTCCAGCATGCTGGAAGGTTTCCAGGGCTGTCCCTGATAGACCATTTCGCCCGCGGTGGCCGGCTGCATGCCGGCGATGATGGAGGAAACGGTGGATTTGCCGCTGCCGTTTTCCCCGATCAGACCGTAAACGTAACCGCGTTCCAAAGAAAAAGACACATCGGACAGCGCCACGGTCACGCCGAAGTTCTTGTCCATGTGCTTTACTTCCAGGAGCAGTTCAGATTCCGCCATACGTCATACCCCTCCGAAAGAAAATGTCTTATCCCCGAAATGAATGGTAGCAGATATGGTTAGACGCGTCTATTGCAATCTATCCAAATATATATTGCAATTCGTCTTTTTTTTGTCTATAATGCCGGTATGGCCTTCGATATCAGGAGAGATAATTATACTTTTAAGCACAGCCGCTCCTTTGAGGAGCCGGACAATGAGACAGGGAGCTTTCAGGAGCATTTCCATTCCCTTTATGAATTGTTGTACTTTATCGACGGCGTGGCGGATTACAAGATCCGGCACACACAGTACAGTTTACAGCCGCACACCCTGCTGGTGGTGAAGCCCGGCGAGCTGCATCATGTGCTGATCAAAAGCGCAAAGGTTCCTTATGAACGCTTCGTGGTGCGCTTTGACGAATCCGATCTGCCGGGAGGACTCCGCAAGCTGATCCGCCGGCTGGACAGTGTCTACAGCATCAGGGATACGCCGCTTTCCGAAGAGTTTTTCCGTCTGGACGGCTACCGCAAAACGCTGCCGGATGAGGAAGCCTGTTTCTATGCGATGCGCTGGCAGCTCAACATCATTCTGACCTATCTCTGCGTGTCACAGGATCTGCGGCGCAAGGCGGATATTGTCAACCGCGACGTCCATCAGATCACGGATTATATCGAACAGCATCTGACGGACATTCATACCATGGAGGATCTCTGTACGGGTCTCCATATGTCCCGCTCCGGACTGCACAGGATTTTCTCCACGGGCTTTGACATGCCGGTGATGCGTTATGTGCGCACGCAGAAGGTGACGCTGGCGCACACGCTGTTGAATGACGGTTATCCGCCGACGGAGATTCCAGCCAGATGCGGCTTCAATGATTATTCTTCTTTTTACCGTGCCTACAGGGAACTGTATAAGACATCGCCGTCCGGTACGGGCCGGCGGTGAAGACATCTTTCGCGAACAGGGGGCAGAGATATGAAGGCATTTATGGATGCGGATTTTTTACTTCAGACGGAAACGGCAAAGAGGCTGTTCCACGAAACGGCGAAGGAACTGCCGGTGATCGATTTCCATAATCATTTGAGTCCGAAGGAAATTGCGGAGGATATGCGCTACGAAAACATCGCGCAGGTGTGGTTAGGAGGGGATCATTACAAATGGCGGGCGATGCGTGCAAACGGCATTCCGGAGAGGCTCATCACCGGGGACGGGGAGCCCTACGAAAAGTTTGAAGCCTGGGCGGACACGATCGAAAACGCGATCGGAAATCCTTTGTATCACTGGACGCATCTGGAACTGCAGCGTTACTTCGGCGTGCAGACCGTTTTGAAAAAAGAGACGGCAAAGGAGATCTGGGAGGCCTGCAATGCAAAACTGCAGGAACCTTCCTTTTCGGCAAGAGGCCTTCTGAAACAGCAGAGGGCGGAGGTGCTCTGCACGACGGATGATCCGGCGGATGATCTGCGGTATCATAAGGCGCTGAAAGAAGAGGGGTTTGACATTCTGACGCTGCCCTCCTTCCGCCCGGAAAAGGCGCTGGGGATTGAAAAGGAAGACTTTGCCGCATATCTGGAAAAACTGTCCGGCGTCAGCGGCGTTAGCATTGGAAACACCGCGGATCTGCTGTCCGCATTGTGCAAGCGTCTTGCCTTTTTCAAAGAGACCGGCGCAAGGGTTTCCGATCACAGCATCGAGGGACGCTTTTTTGAGAAAACAACGGAAGCGGAAGTCGACGCGATTCTGAGAAAACGCCTGTCCGGCGGAACAGTGACGGAGGAGGAGTGCGCCAAATTCAGCGGCTATCTGCTGACGGAGCTCGGAAAGGAGTATGCAAGGCAGGGCTTTGTAATGCAGCTGCACATCGGGGCGCTGCGGAACAATTCGGAACGCTTCTTCCGGAAGCTCGGGCCGGACACGGGCTTTGACAGCATGAACGATTTTCCTTACGCGGCGCAGCTGTCCGCGCTCTTAAACGCGATGGATGAGGAAGACCTTCTGCCGCGCACGATTCTTTATGGACTGAACGGCAGGGATTATGATATGTTAAGTAGCATGGCGGGAAACTTCCAGGGCAACGAAGAGGGCATCCGCGGCAAGGTGCAGGCGGGAACGGCCTGGTGGTTTATGGACCAGAAGAGCGGGATGGAAAAGCAGATGAAGAGCCTCATGAGCATCGGGCTGTTCAGCACCTTCATCGGCATGCTCACGGATTCGCGCTCCTTCCTTTCTTTCCCGCGGCATGAGTATTTCCGCAGGATTCTCTGCAATCTTGTGGGTGAGCTTGTGGAGAACGGGGAATATCCGGAGGACCGCAAGAGCCTGGAGAGGCTCATTCGCGGGATCTGTTATGATAACGCGAAGGCTTATTTCTCATTGTAACCTGTCGTGACCGGCAGTCAAAACGAAACGGAGGAAGTGCCATGAAGATCAGGGAACGGTACCGTTACGCACTGGCCTGTCCCACCAGCATGGGACTGCGCATCACGCCCGAGGGGCGCGCGGCGGTGCACAACAGTAATCTCTATTATCTGCAGGCGACAAGCGCGGAGTCCAATGTTTTGAACATCGCCTCCTCTCTTGGCCATGAATGCCTCGTGCTGACGAAATTCGTCAAGGATTCGCCGATGGCAAAGTTCATTCAGGGAGAGCTCAGACGGCGTAACATCCGTTATGAGGGGCGCGAGGTGGAGCAGGGCGGCCCCTGGGGCTACCGCCATCAGTTCAATATCGCGGATTCCGGTTTCGGCCTGCGCGCGCCGCGCGTCTGGAACGACCGTGCGGGAGAGGTCGGCAGGACGCTGGACGTAAATGATTTTGACACGGCGCGGATCTTCGGCGAAGAAGGTGTGGCCATCCTGCATCTCTCCGGCCTGATCGCCGCGATGAGTGAGGAGACCACGAAATGCTGCCTTGCGCTCGCAAAGATCGCAAAGGAACACGGAAGCTGCATTTCCTTTGATTTGAACTACCGCGCGACCTTCTGGAAGGGCAGGGAAGAAGAGCTGAAAAAGGCCTTTCATGAAATGGCCTCGGTGGCGGATATTCTGATCGGCAACGAGGAGGATTTCCAGCTCTGCCTGGGCTTCAAAGGTCCGGAGGCCGGCGGGAAGGATCTCTCTTCCAAGATCGAAAGCTTCAAGACGATGATCGGACAGGTGAAGGAGAAATACAAAAACGCGTCCGTCTATGCGACGACGCTGCGTCAGGTCGTAAGCGCGAACGAGCATCTGTGGGGCGCCATCCTGCTTTCCGGGGACGAGTGGCATGTGGAGGAGCCGAGATCCATTCAGGTGATGGATCGTATCGGCGGCGGCGACGGCTTTTCCGGAGGACTCCTTTACGGCCTTCTGAACGGATGGGAGGCGGAGAAATGCCTGCAGTTCGGCTGGGCGACCGGGGCGCTGGCGGCGTCCTCGATCAACGATTATGCGGAGCCGGCGGACGAGAAGCAGGTATTCGATATTTATGCGGGAAATGCAAGAGTACAGCGTTAGAAAGGAGCAGACATGGGTAATAATGATATCGGGCTGATCGGCCTGGCGGTGATGGGGGAGAACCTCGTCATGAACATGGAGTCCAAGGGGTTTTCGGTGGCGGTATATAACCGCACGACCTCCAAGGTGGACGATTTTGTGAACGGACGCGGTGCGGGAAAGAAAATCATCGGCTGCCACTCCCTGGAGGAGCTGGTGCAGAACCTGAAAAAACCGCGCAAGATCTTTATGATGGTGAAGGCCGGTGAGGCGGTGGACAATATGATCGAACAGCTTCTGCCGCTGACGGAGGAGGGCGACATCATTATCGACGGCGGCAATTCCCACTTCCCGGATACGACAAGGCGTACGCAGTACGTGGAGTCCAAAGGACGCCTCTACGTCGGCACCGGTGTCTCCGGCGGCGAAGAGGGCGCGCTGAACGGCCCCTCCATGATGCCCGGCGGCTCTCCCTCAGCCTGGCCGCATGTGAAGGAAATCTTCCAGGCGATCTGTGCGAAGGTGGAGGACGGCAGCCCCTGCTGTGACTGGGTCGGCGAAAACGGCGCGGGTCATTTCGTAAAAATGGTGCACAACGGCATCGAATACGGTGACATGCAGCTGATCTGCGAGGCCTATCAGATCATGCATGATCTTCTGGGCTTATCAAATGAAGAGATGCATGAAGTGTTCACAAGGTGGAATGAAACAGAGCTGGACAGCTATCTCATTGAGATTACACGGGACATTCTGGGCTTTCGCGATGAAAACGGCGAGGCCGTCGTGGATTATATTCTGGATACGGCAGGACAGAAGGGCACCGGCAAGTGGACGGGTATTGCGGCACTCGATGAAGGCGTGCCTCTGACCCTGATCGGCGAAGCGGTCTTTACGCGCTGCCTTTCCGCGGTGAAGGAGGAGCGCGTGACGGCAGCAAAGGCCTTCGGCAAACAGGTGAGGCCCTTTGAAGGAGACAAGGACGCCTTTGTGGAGAAGATCAGACAGGCACTTTATGCCGCGAAGATTATTTCCTATGCGCAGGGCTACACCCTGATGCGCGCTGCGGCCGCACACTACGGCTGGAACTTAAATTACGGCGGGATCGCTTTGATGTGGCGCGGCGGCTGCATCATCCGCAGCGTGTTCTTAGGCAAGATCAAGGAGGCCTACGACAAGAATCCGGCGCTGACGAACCTGCTGCTGGATCCGTATTTCAAGGAGACGATCGAATCCCGCATCGACGCCTGGCGCGATGTGGTGGCGGAGGCCGTGAAGGCGGGAGTGCCGGTTCCCGCGATGTCGAGTGCGCTTGCTTACTTCGACGGCTATACCTCGGAACGCCTGCCGGCAAATCTCTTACAGGCACAGCGTGATTACTTCGGCGCGCATACCTATGAGCGGACGGACAGGGCGCGAGGCGAGTTCTTCCATACAAACTGGACGGGTCACGGAGGGAGTACCGCTGCCGGGGTTTATAACGTCTGAACACAGGAGGTGAAAAATGAACTTACCGATAAATACGGATTTAACCGGCAAAGTCGCGGTTGTGACCGGCGCTGGAGGCGTGCTCTGCGGGATGTTTGCGCATGCGCTCGCGGCATGCGGTGCGAAGGTCGCGGTGCTGGACTTAAACGAAGAAGCGGCCGCCAGGGTTGCGGAGGAAATCAAAGCGGAGGGCGGAGAGGCAAAGGCCTACAAGTGCAATGTCCTGGAAAAGGACTCCATGGAGGCCTGTCATCAGGCCGTGTTAAAGGACTTCGGCCCCTGTGATATCCTGATTAACGGTGCAGGCGGCAACAACCCGCGGGCGACGACGGACAAGGAATACTATGAGACGGGAGATCTGGACGCGGAGACAAAGTCCTTTTTTGATCTGGAACAGTCGGGTGTGGAATTTGTGTTCAATCTGAACTTCATCGGGACGCTCATCCCGACACAGACCTTTGCGAGGGACATGCTGGGGAGAGAGGGATGCAACATCCTGAATATCTCCTCGATGAATGCCTTTAAGCCGCTGACAAAGATCCCCGCCTATTCCGGTGCCAAGGCTGCGGTCTCCAACTTCACGCAGTGGCTGGCGGTACATTTCTCGAAAGAGAAGATCCGCGTCAACGCCATTGCGCCGGGGTATTTCTCGACGTCACAGAATAAGACATTACTCTTCAACGAAGACGGCTCTCCGACGGAGCGAACGGGAAAAATCCTTGCAGCGACCCCGATGGGACGATTTGGCGAGGCGGAGGAGCTGATCGGCGCATTGCTCTTTTTGCTGAACAATGACGCGGCTTCCTTTATCACGGGTGTGGTGTTGCCGGTGGACGGCGGCGTTTCGGCCTATTCCGGCGTATAACAGACACGGACGGTGAGGACCGTGTGGGATTGTGTTACATGCGGCCCTACGGAAAGAAATGCGGATGTGCCGCAGGGAGAAGAACCGATGAAAGACATCTATGCAGTGGCCACCGGGGAGACAGGACTGACAAGGGAGGAAATCCAAAAAGCACTGGAGGAGTCCCTTGCGGGGCGAGGGTGTAAACGCGTCCTCATCCTGCCGCCGGATTTCACACGTTTACACTCGAATGCGGGCTTCGTTACGAATGTGTATTATCATCTGCTGACGGAGCGGGGGGCGAAGGTGGATATCATGCCCGCGCTTGGCACGCATGAACCGATGACGGATGCGCAGATCGCGGACATGTTCGGCGATATCCCGCCGGACAGATTCCTGGTGCATGACTGGCGCAATGATGTCGTGAAGATCGGCGAAGCCCCTGCCTCCTTTCTTGAGGAGATTACAGAGGGACTCTGGCATGAAGCCATAGACTTTGAGGTCAACCGCCGCATCATGGATCCCTCCTATGACCTGATCATCTCTCCGGGACAGGTGGTGCCGCATGAGGTGATCGGCATGGCCAATCATGCCAAGAATCTGTTTGTGGGTGCCGGCGGAAGCGCGATCATCAACCGCTCACATATGGTGGGCGCACTTTACGGGATGGAGCGCATGATGGGCAAGGATCATACGCCGGTGCGCAAACTCTTTGATTACGGACTGGAACACTTTTTGAAGGAAAGGCCGATTCTCTTTGCGTTGACCGTGACGACGGCACCGGAGGGGAAGATATGCACCCACGGGCTTTTCCTCGGCGAAGGCAGGAACTGTCTTACGGAGGCGGTAAAGCTGGCACAGCAAAAGAATATTGATTTTGTCGATCACGGTCTGAAGAAGTGCGTGGTGTATCTGAATCCGGAGGAGTTTCATTCCACCTGGCTCGGCAATAAGGCGATCTACCGCACACGGATGGCAATGGCGGACGGCGGTGAGCTCATCATCCTTGCACCCGGCGTTGAAAAGTTCGGGGAAGACAGGGAGGTTGACCGCCTCATCCGCAAATACGGTTACCGTGGCAGGCTCCGTGTGCTGGAAGAATTTGAAAAGGAGGAAAACGAAGACCTCAGGGAAAACATGGGGGCCGCGGCGCATCTGATCCACGGTTCCTCCGATGACAGATTCTCCGTCACCTATGCGGTAAAGAGGATCACACGGGAGGAGATCGAAGGGGTCGGCTTCCGGAGTGCTTCCTTTAATGAAATGAAGAAACGCTATGATCCGGACAAGCTGCAATACGGCTATAATACCGTGGACGGGGAAGAGATTTACTTTATCCCCAATCCTGCACTGGGGTTATGGATGAACCGGGAGGTGTTTTTATGATCTGCAGCATGACAGGCTACGGCAGGGGAGAAGCTGCCGACAGGGGCTATCACATCACGGTGGAAATCAAGACGGTGAACAACCGTTATCTGGACATGAACATCCGGCTGCCGCGCGCGTTTCAGGCCTTTGACACAAAGCTGCGCGCGCTGGTGAAGCAGTATCTGGTGCGCGGCAAGGCGGAGATGTTTGTCACGCTGGAGACGGACGAGGCTGAAAGCGCAAACGTGAAATGCAACCTGCAGATCGCGGAGCAGTATGCCGCCGCGATGCATGAGATCGCAAAACAGACGGATGTGAAGGATGACACGACCGTTTCCCTGATCGCCAGAATGCCGGAGGTCTTCAAAATCGAGGACAATTCCCCGGAGGAGGATGTGCTGGAGAAGCTGCTGACGGAGGCGGCTGTCGAGGCGCTGAAGCAGCTTACGGAATCGCGGGCAAGGGAGGGCGCCTACCTTGCGGAGGATATCCGCGGGAAACTCACAAAGATCCGGGAACACGCCGCCTTCATCGAGGGGAAGGTGCCTGAGATCAATGCGGCCTACAACCGGAAGCTTAAGGAACGCATCGAAGAAATCCTCGGCAATCACACCGTTGACGAGGGACGCCTGCTGACGGAGGCGGCCATTTTTGCGGATAAATCCAGCGTGGACGAGGAGCTGGTCAGGCTGAACGGTCATATCGACGCCTTTCTGGTGACGCTTGACTCGGCAAAGGAGGAATCCGAGGGCATCGGCAGAAAGCTGGATTTCCTCATCCAGGAAATGAACCGCGAGGCAAATACGACCCTGTCCAAGTCCACGGACATGGAGCTTTCCGCCCACGGCGTGGAGATCAAGACGGAGATCGAAAAGATCCGGGAACAGATACAGAACATCGAATAAGGGGGCGGAGCCAATGGCAAAGAAGGGACTTCTGATTGTCCTGTCCGGTTTTTCCGGCGCGGGAAAGGGCACACTGATCCGGAAACTGATGGAGGCGCATGATCATTACGTCCTGTCCGTTTCCATGACGACGCGCTCCCCCCGGGAGGGCGAACAGGAAGGCAGGGAGTATTTCTTCACGGATGAGGCGCATTTCACGGAGATGATAGACCGGAACGGGTTTCTGGAGCATGCTGTTTACAGCGGCAATCACTACGGCACGCCGCGCGCCTTTGTGGAGGAGCAGCTCACGGCCGGCAAGGATGTGCTCCTGGAGATTGAGGTGCAGGGGGCGCTGCAGGTCAAGGAACGCTTTCCGGAGGCGCTGCTGATCTATGTGGTGACGCCGACGGTGGCGGAGCTGCGCAGACGCCTGGAGGGCCGGGGAACGGAATCTGCGGAGGCGATTGCGCGCAGGCTGAAACGCGCGGCGGACGAATCGGATACACTCGCGTCCTATGAGTACATCGTGATCAATGATGATGTCACGCGCTGTGCGGAGGAGATCCACGGCATCGTACAGGGCGCGCGCTGCGCCACCGCACGCAATGCGGACTTCATGGAGGAGATGCGCAAAGCCCTGCATGCGGCCTTCGATCATTGACGCGCCAAAGGATTTGTTGTATGATTTGTAATGTTTTTACATATAATTATTCATCCGGGAGGTAAGGAAAGATGATTCATCCTTCATATGTGGACCTGATGCAGGCCGTGAACAGCCAGGTGGAAGAAGGCGATGAGCCTGTCATCAGCAGCAGATATTCGATCGTCATGGCGACGGCCAGACGCGCCAGGCAATTGATTGCGGGAGATGATCCCTTAGTCCGCGCCAAGGGGAGCACAAAGCCCTTAAGCATCGCCGTTGAGGAGCTCAACCGTCAGGAGGTAAGGATCCTTACGGAAGAGGACAAGGAAGAGATGCGCAGGCAGATTGCCGAGGAGCTTGCCCTGGAGGAAGCTGCCGCGGAAGATCGCAAAGAAGAGGAAGAAGAAGACGAAGCCTGAAAAGGGGAGTATCTTTGTTTCCAGCCTCGGCTGTGACAAGAACCTGACGGACACGGAGCACATGATGGGTGCGCTCCGGGAAGCGGGGTTCACCTTCACGGAGGAGGAAGCGGAGGCGGAGAGTGCCATCGTCAATACCTGCTGCTTCATTCATGACGCAAAGCAGGAATCCGTCCGGGAGATTCTGCGTCTTGCGGCCTACCGCAGGGAGGGACGGATGAAGGCCCTGATTGTCACGGGCTGTCTCGCGCAGCGTTACCGGGAGGAGATCCGCAAGGAAATCCCCGAGGTGGATGCCATTGTCGGAACCGCATCCGTCGACCGGATCGTAAAGACACTTTCTGCGGTGCACCGCGGCAAAGCGGCGGATGTGCTGGAAGATATCAATCGAAGTTACAAAATGACCGCCGGAAGAGTGCTGACCACCGGCGGCCATTATGCTTATCTGAAGATTGCGGAGGGCTGTGACAAGCACTGCACCTATTGTATCATTCCGCAGCTTCGGGGACGCTTCCGCAGCGTACCCGTGGAGGAACTTCTGGAAGAGGCAAAGGCGCTGGATGCGCAGGGGGTCACGGAGCTGATTCTTGTGGCCCAGGAGACGACGCGCTACGGACTGGATCTTTACGGCGAAAAGCGTCTGCATGTCCTGCTGAAGCGTTTGTGTGAAGAAACGGAAGGAATCCGCTGGATCCGCCTGCTGTACTGCTATCCGGAGGAGATCACGGACGATCTGATCCGCGTGATCCGGGAAGAGGAGAAAATCGTCAAATACCTGGATATCCCGGTACAGAGCGGTTCGGATGCCGTTTTGAAGCGGATGGGGCGAAGGAATGTCACGGCGGAGGGCATCCGGGAGACCGTGCGAAAACTTCGGGAGGAGATTCCCGGCGTCTGCCTCAGGACCACGCTGATTTCGGGCTTTCCCGGAGAAACGGCGGCGGATCACCGGGACAGCATGGAGCTGGTGAAGGACCTTTGCTTCGACCGGCTCGGCGTCTTCCCGTATTCGAAGGAGGAGGGAACTGCCGCCGGAAGGATGCGGGGACAGATCGCGGAGCCCTTAAAGAAACGGCGCCGCACGGAGCTGATGAAGCTGCAGCAGCGGATTGCGTTTGCAAAGGCAAAGGAGCATATCGGAGAGGAGCTTTCCGTTTTCGTCGAGGGGATGATTACGGATGAGGAGGGAGAAGAGATCTGTGTGGCAAGAACCTTCCGGGACGCGCCGGAGGTGGACGGATTTCTGTTCTTTTCTCCGAAGGGACGCATGCCCATGAGCGGGGAAATCGTACGGGTGCGCGTCACGGACGCAAGAGAGTATGACCTGGTGGGGGAGGAAGTATGAATCTGCCGAACAAGTTAACCATTCTGCGCATTATTCTGATTCCGGTTCTGGTGGTGTTCCTTCTGCTGCCGGTCTTCGGGGAGGCCGACCGCTGGATTGCACTCGTTGTCTTCTGTGTCGCTTCCTTTACGGATTTTCTGGACGGCAGGATCGCGCGGTGAGGAAGCTCATCACGAATTTCGGCAAACTCATGGACCCGCTCGCGGATAAGCTCTTAGTCTGTTCCGCACTGGTCTGTCTTGTCGCGCTGGGACGGATCCCTGCCTGGATTGTCATCATCATCATCGCCAGGGAGTTTGCGATCTCCGGCGTCCGGCAGGTGGCCGCGGAACAGGGCCGGGTCATTGCCGCAAGCTACTGGGGCAAGTTTAAGACCTTTTCCCAGATGCTGATGATCATATGCATGATCATTGACTTTAAAACGCTGATGCCTGAGCTGGACATCCTCACGCAGGCGCTGATGTGGATTGCCTTTGCGCTGACGCTCATCTCCATGCTGGATTACCTGGTCAAAAACAAGGATGTCATCGTCAGCGGCGGTCTGTAAACTGCCTGAGAGTGTGGTATAATATCCCTATGACGCAAACCATACGCAAAAATCATCTGCTCGTTACGGCGATCGGCGCGGTGCTGCTCGTTTTCTTTTTCTTACTGTTTTTGTTCCGCGCGCCGGTCTTTAACCGCGCGCCGCAGTAT
The DNA here is from genome assembly GCA_017443065.1 of Lachnospiraceae bacterium. Lineage (GTDB taxonomy): Bacteria > Bacillota > Clostridia > Lachnospirales > Lachnospiraceae > Butyrivibrio. Next base: position 6,578 of record JAFSPF010000013.1, on the reverse strand, counting down.
CCCGTCACGAAACTGGAAAACTGGTATGTTGCGGTCAACGGCAAACCGCATGAGGACGGCAGGGAGGTGCCCTTACAGAGTGTCAAGACAGGCACGGTGCTGACCGGGGAGACCTGGGAAATCAGCTGCGTGCTGCCGGATGCGGGTGAGATTCCCGGAGTCACGGCCTATCTGATCACCCTGCAGGCCGTGATCGAAGCAAAGATAGACGGGGAAACTGTTTATACCTACGGAACGGAATGGTATGAAGACGGTTCGATGCTCAAACGCGGCATCTGCATGATCCCGCTGCCGGCGGATTATACGGGAAGAACACTCTCGGTCAGTTTCACGGCAACGGAACCGGATGCCTTCGGGACACTGGGGCCGGTGCTGCTCGGCAATGAAGCGGATCTTTTGACGGAGTTTTTGCAGGAGCGGCGGCTCCCGCTCTTTTTCGGCATCTTCCTCTGCGTCTTTGCCTTTTTGCAGATTCTCTGGATGCCCTACCTGCTGCTTCGGGAGGGCGCTTCGCCAAGACCGCTCTTCGGCGCGTTCATTACACTTCTGGCCGGTATGTACATCCTCGGGTTTTATCATGTTTTTGAAGTCTTTTCCACGATCGCGACCTTTTCCACCCTGATCGAGTATCTTTCCCTGTATCTTTTGCCCTGTGCCATCTGCGCCTACATCTGGACGCTGATGAGCGGGAGCCTGAAACGGCTCTACCAGTATTTTGTCATCACGGATCTGGCGATGATCGGCATGATCATCATCCTGCACCTGATGGGTATCGTGCATCTGACGGCATATCTGACGGTGTCCTATATGGTGACGCTGGCGGAGAGCCTCCCTTACCTCCTTCTTACCAGGGGCGGGATCCGCAGCCGCGGCACACAGGGCGGGAAACTGGACCGTATTGCGGACCGTCTGGTCTTTACGGGCTTCGCACTCTTTGCGGGCGGGGCGATCATCGACATGATCTTCTTTATCCAGGCGAAGTTCTTCGGCGGCGGGGAATCCACCGTCGGGATCCCCTTTATTACCGTTGCGTCGATTCTCTTTACCATGGCGCTGACGGCACAGTACTTCCTCTACGGTGTTTCGCATCTGCGTGCGGATGTCACAAGAGAGCAGCTGGAGGAGAAGGCCTATACAGACCCGCTGACGGGACTCGCCAACCGGATCCGCTCCGAGCAGATGATGCAGCAGTTAAAGCCCGGTGACAGCTTCGTGATCATTTCCCTTGACATGGACGGGCTGAAGCAGGTCAATGATTCCCTGGGGCATGCCGAGGGCGACCGGATGCTGCAGGGCTTTGCAAATGCCCTGAAGAAGGTCTTCGGCAGCATGACGCTCGTCGGCCGGATGGGCGGTGACGAGTTTATTGTCATCATGACGGGAGAGCAGTGTGCGATCCTGACGGCCAAGCTCAACGAACTGGAACGGGAACTGTTTGATCTCAATCTGGACGAGCGCAAATTCAGTTACAGCGTTTCCTACGGCTATGCCACAAACCAGGAAACGCATTACGGCAGAAGGGTACGTGACATTTACATGCTGGCGGACCGCAGAATGTATGACATGAAGCGCAGACGCAAGCAGGAAAGAGCGGCGGAGGGTTAAGCATGCGGAGAACTCCCGTCGGAACCAAACGGATCACCTTTCTGACCCTGGCCGTCCTTGCGATTATCACGGTGCTGGTTGTGATGATCATCCATTATACACCGGAGCATGAGGTCAGGGTCTTCGAAGACGGCTGGACCATCACCTGTGCGGACGAAGTACGCAGGGATGCCGGGATCTCCGAACTGATTGATGTTCTTGCGGAGGAAGTAAAGGAACGTCCCTGCGCGGTGCTCGAACGGACGCTGGATGACGTGGAGGAGGGGCTGTACGCGCCGACGCTTCTCCTGGACATGTATTACCTGGCGGCGGAGGTGTATCTCGGGGACGAGCGGATCGCCTCCCCGCAGATGGAGCGCTTTGATGCGGGCGAATTTCTGGATGCGCAGTTTTATTTTGTGAGCCTTCCGGACGGCTATGAGGGAAAGACACTCATGATCCGTCTGTATGCGGATGAGAGCGGTGCGGATGATTTTTTTGATGCCCCCTCCTTCGGGACCTACCGGGATCTGATCCGCATGCATCTCGTGCACAATGCCTTTCCGCTCTTTGTCGGCATCTTCATGATCCTCTTCGGAATCTATTTCCTGATCGTGTCGATCTTTTTCACGGCCCTGATTCCGGAGATCAAGGGACAGCTGATCAGTGCCGTCCTGTCGTTTTCCGCGGGCTTATGGACGCTGACGCAGTTCCGTCTGACCAGCCTTGTCATGCGCAGCGACATTACGACGCTGGTGGAATATACCACCTATTTCTCCTTTGTGCCGATCTATTATCTGATCCTGTCACAGGTGCGCAATCATACCGCAAAACAGAAGATGATCTTCCGGATCGCGGCCGCCGTGCAGGGCGTCATCCTCGGAGGCTTTGTTGCGTTGCATATGGCGGGCATCCTGCACGTGACCAGGGCGCGTGTGCTCTTTTATTTCTTCTGCCTGATCATGACCATGATGTGGGTGGCCTTTGACATCCATGACCTCCGGACAGGGAATACGGGGCTTCTGAATGTGCTGCAGATGGCGGGACCGACGGTCTTTGCCTTTTTTGCCTGGATCGGCGCGATCTGGTACCTCGCCACGAGCTTTACCAAAGGGATACCGCCCTCCTTTGTCTCCCGCATCATCTTCAGCGCGGGCGGACTCCTCTTTGTCGTGATCCGCTACATGATTTATTTCTTCCTGCTGGTGGAGACCAGGAGCCGGAAACTGGAGTTTGAATCGCTGACCCGGATTGCCAACATGGATACCCTGACCGGTCTTTACAACCGGCATTACTCCACGGACCGTTTCTCGGATCTGAACGAATCCCGCAGGGATTACTGTCTCGTCAGCATGGACTTAAACCATCTGAAGTACGTCAACGATACCTTCGGACACGGCAAGGGGGACGCGCTTCTGATTGCCTTCTCCGGCATCCTCATGAAATCCTTCCCGGAGGAGGCCAGGTGCTGCCGGATGGGCGGCGACGAGTTCCTGGTGATTCTGGAGAATATCACGGAGGAGCATGTGCAGACCTGCATCGCACGCTGTGCCGCAGAGTTTGCGCAGCTCGACCGGACGGAGCCGATGATTCCGCACAGTGTGGCCTCGGGATATGCCTTCCGGCACGAACTGCCGGAGGCGGAGGCGCATGCGGTGTATCTCCTTGCGGACCAGCGGATGTATGCCCTCAAGCAGACGCAAAAGGAGAAGGAAGGCCTGAATTACGCGCCGGCGGACGAAGGCGCGGATCTGATGCCCTTCGAACCTGCTTCCACCGTTATGCAGGAGATGGTGTCGGATGTCAACGAACAGATGGATACGGCACGCAAACGCCGTCTGGATGCGATCTTTACGGCGATCGCCTCCTCCTCCGAGGATGTGAGTGCGTTCCTGTGTGACATGCGTTTTGATTACAGCCGTTGGGGCAAATCCGTCATGGAATACTTCGGCATGCCCGGCGAATACATGCACGGGGCGTCTGCGCTCTGGGAACAGCACATTCATCCGGAAGACCGCCAGGCCTTTCACCAGAGCATGGAGGGGATCTGGAACGGCAGCCGGGAAGGTCATGACATGCAGTACCGCGCCCTTTCAAAAGAAGGCAAGTATGTGGTTGTCACCAGCCGCGGTGTGGTCGTCAAGGATGAAGAGGGTAAGCCGGAATATTTCATGGGCTCCATCAAGAACCACGGCATCCAGAGCCACATCGATCCGGTCACCGGGCTGCGCAACCAGTTCGGCTTTACGGAGGATGTTTCCGATCTGCTGCGCGGACACATTACCGCGAGGATTCTGCTGATCGGCATAGCGCAGTTTGCCCAGATCAATGATGTTTTCGGCTACAGCTACGGTTCCCGCGTGCTGTCCAAGGTGGGACGGCTCATCATGGACACGGCGGGCAACTCCGGGGAGATTTACCGTATGGAGGGCGCCCGCTTTGCGATTGTCAGCAGGGACTACACGGAAGAGGAGCTGACCAAATGTTACCGGTTGCTGCAGAATGCCGTGAAGGGCGATTTCTTCGTGGACGGAAAGCGGCAGACCCTTGTTTTAAACGGAGGTCTCCTGACGGTCGACAACTTCCGTGTCAGCGTGACGACCGTTTCGAGCTGTCTCAATTATGCGGTCAATGAATCTGCCAACCGCAGGAACGGCGATCTTGTCGTCTTCAAGAACGAGATGATGGATGAAAACCGCCGTACAATGGAAATGCTTAATGTCATCCGCGGCTGTATCGTGGATAATTTCCGCGGCTTTTATCTCTGCTATCAGTATCTGGTGGATGCGCATTCCGCGCGCGTCACGGGGGCGGAGGCGCTGCTGCGCTGGAAGAATGATTTCTACGGAAACGTCCCGCCGGGGCAGTACATTCCCGTCCTGGAGCAGGACCCGCTCTTCCCGGAGCTGGGCGCCTGGATCATGCGGCAGGCCATGACGGACGGCAAACAGTTCCTGGAGTATTACCCGGACTTCGTCATGAATGTCAACCTGTCCTACTCGCAGCTGGAGAAATTTGATTTCGTCAGTATGGTGGGAGAGATCATCGAGGAGACCGGGTTCCCTGCGGATCATCTGTGCCTCGAGGTCACGGAAAGCTGCAGGGTGCTGGATACGGAGATGCTCAAGAATATCATCGATTCCTTAAAGACGCTGGGCGTGCGCTTTGCGCTGGATGACTTCGGAACCGGCTTCTCCTCGCTGTCGGTGCTTCGCCGCATTAACTTCGATGTGGTGAAGATCGACAGGGAATTCATTATTGACATCGAAAACAGCATGCAGCCGGAGAATACCATCCGCGCCATCGTCCTGCTTGCCCAGAATTACGGCGCCGCCGTCTGTGTGGAGGGCGTGGAGACGCAGGAGGCGATCAACCGCTTAAGGGCCCTGCCGATCAAGACCTTCCAGGGATACTTTTATGCGAAGCCGCGGCCGCTTCCGGAGCTGATGCAGGAGATTGCGGAGCGCGAACAGGAGGTTCCGGAGGGGCAGTAAGACCCACTTGCTTTTCTCCCGGATTTGTGTTACATTATCAGTTGTGCCTGTCATACGGACAGGCGGTTTTTAAAAGCTACGGAGGGTTTTAACGTGGGCACTTTATCAACGATTGTTTCGATTTTGTATATTGCGTTCTGCATCGTCATGGTGGTGCTGATCCTGTCCCAGGAGGGCAAGCAGCAGGGTCTCGGGACGATCGGCGGCGGCGGTGCGGACAGCTACTGGGCAAAGATCAAAGGTCATACCAAGGAGGGGATGCTTCCTCGCTTAACGGCCATCCTCGCATCGCTTTTCCTTCTGGTATCGCTCCTGATCGACATGAATCTCTTCGGTTAAAAACCGGAAAAAGGAGAGCAGGTCAAGCCCGGTGAATCTGATTCATCGGGCTTGTTATATAGTATGGAAGCGGTAAAACTGATTGCAAACAACAAAAAGGCCTTTCATGACTATTTCATCGAGGAACGCTATGAGGCGGGGATCGAGCTCGCCGGCACCGAGGTGAAGAGTCTCCGGATGGGGAAGTGCAGCATCAAGGAAGCCTATGTGGAGATCAAAAAAGGAGAGGCTTTTGTGGTGCAGATGCACATCCCGCCGTATGAGATGGGCAATATCTTCAACCGGGATCCGGTGCGGAGGCGCAGGCTCCTGCTGCATAAGGCGGAGATCCGCAAGCTGGATGCGGCCTCACAGGAAAAGGGCTACACCCTGGTGCCGCTGCAGGTGTATTTCAAAAAGGGCCGCGCCAAGGTCGAGGTGGGGCTGGCGAAGGGCAAAAAACTCTATGACAAGCGGCAGACCATCGCAAAAAAGGATGCCAGAAGGGAGGCGGAGAGAGAGTATAAACAGAAGTTCAAGTAGGTACGATATAAGTACTGTAGGGGCTAGTAAAGGTTTCGACAGGGATTTTGAAGCTGGAGAAGCGATCCGCGGGATGGCGCGTCAGACCTCAAACCTAAACACAAACGCTGAAGACAATTTAGCGCTCGCCGCTTAAGCGGCGCGTCGCCCTCCGTGCACCCGCACACGGAGCAAGCGGCGTCGACGATGCGGGAAACGACGCGGCCTAAGCTTTGCGGCCGACGGGCGTAACATGAAGCTACCGGGAGCAGTTAGCGAGTGAACCCGCTGCCGCCTCCGGGAACCGAGGGAGCCTCCGGGCGAAGACCTCACAACGGTTCACTATGATCGTAGAAGGACAGGGGATGAGTCTTTGGACGTGGGTTCGATTCCCACCTAGTCCATGGGGAAAATGGCTGCCGGGCGTTTGACGCGGGCAGCTATTATAGTAAGTGCATTGATGAATGCAAAACAGATTCGTGTACTACTAAAATGGGTGATATGTGTATATAGAACAGGGGTGTGCCGGTGGCTCAATTATTTTTATTCTCAAAAAAAGAACAGCGCAGACGTTTTTTGCAGAGATCAGGGCGTTTAGCAGGGGGTGTGGTCCTTGTATTGCTTTGTCTGTTTTCCTTCAGCTCGTGTAACTTTTCCAAT
>JAFSPF010000101.1 GCA_017443065.1 Lachnospiraceae bacterium | reverse complement strand
CCGCTTTGCGAGCTTCTGCGGCAGCATGGCATCGAGGAGCCGACCTCCGTGCAGGAGCAGGCCATCCCTGCGGTGCGGAGCGGGAAGGACCTCATGGTGCAGTCCCGGACAGGGACGGGCAAGACGCTGGCCTTTCTGCTTCCTGTGATGGAAAAAATCAAAAAGGGAGTTCCTACGGCGCAGGCTTTGATCGTTGTGCCGACCAGGGAGCTTGCGGTGCAGATCTCGAAGGTTGCATCCATTGTGGGACAGACAGCAGATGTGACGTCACTGGTCATTTACGGCGGGCAGGATATCGAGCGGCAAAAGGAAAAGCTGCGCCGGCATCCGCAGCTGATCATCGGGACGCCGGGGCGATTGCTGGACCATGTGCGCCGTCGTACCGTTGACATATCGCAGGTCAATCGCGTGGTGCTGGATGAAGCGGACGAGATGATGAAGCTCGGCTTTTTGGAGGATGTGGAGCTGCTGCTCCGGCACACGGCTGCAGACCGGCAGCTGCTGCTTTTTTCCGCCACGATACCGGAGCGCGTGAGGGGATTGGCACATGCCTACATGCGCCAGCCTCAGCACATTGCGGTGGAAGCGGAGCATGTGACACTGGAGTCCATCCGTCAGGTCATCATCGACACGACGGAGGAAACGAAGCTGGACAGGCTCTGCGAGATCATCAACCAAGAGCAGCCCTACCTTGCCATGGTATTCTGCCATACGAGGAAACGGGTGGGCATGGTGGCGATGGCTCTGGCGCAGCGCGGATATCTGGCGGACGAGCTGCACGGGGAGCTTACGCAGGTGCAGCGGACTTTGGTCTTGAAGCGCTTCCGCAAAGCGGAGCTGCAGATCCTTGTGGCGACGGATATCGCGGCAAGAGGACTGGACATCGAGGGTGTCACCCATGTGATCAATTTCGATATCCCGCACCGCACGGAGGATTATATCCACCGGATCGGGCGCACGGGACGCGCGGGGGAAAAGGGCACAGCCATCACCTTTGTCAATGCGCGGCAGTATGAGATCCTGCGGCGCATCGAGGCGGGCATCCGCGCCCGCATTGAAAAGAAGCATTCCGACAGACACAAGCGCCACGCGGAAAAACAGGCAAAGATGAAGGCACAGGCTTTGCAGGAGAAAAAGTTGTCGCGGAAGAAGCCCAAACCCTTGAGTAAATACGCAAACCGCAAAGGGGCGGCGCATAAAGGGCGGAATTTGCGGAGCCGAAGAAAAAAATAATTTTCTAGGCAGGATTTTCGGGGAATGAAACGAATAGGATAAGATGTTAAGGTGTGTTCAAGAAGAGAGCCGGCGTTCCGCTGAGGCGCTTCTATATTTTAAGAAGGGGGATTTCCCAATGATAGGAATCAAAAATGTCGTTGCTATTGTCTGCGGCGGAGGGCCTGCGCCCGGTCTCAATGCCGTCATTTCTGCGGTCACCAATGAGGCGAACCGCCGCGGCTGGGACGTGCTGGGCATGTATGACGGTTTTTCCCGTCTGGCCCGCGGTGAGAAGAACTATATCCGCTTGGACTTCAACAACGTGAGCCGCATCCATCTGACGGGCGGCTGCATCCTGAAGATGTCCCGTTTCAACCCGACCAAGAAGGAATCCGATCTCCGTACGGTGGTTGAGACGTTGACGGAACTGGGGGTCACGCATCTGGTGACCATTGGCGGCGACGACACGGCATACAGCTCCACGGCTGTTTCCGAATATGCGCGCAAGATGGGACGCACCATCAATGTGGTGCATGTGCCGAAGACCATCGACAACGATCTGCCGCTGCCGGAGGGCGTGCCGACTTTCGGATTCGAGACGGCGCGTGCCTTTGCGACGACGGAGATCCAGAATCTCATGGAGGATGCCCGTACATCGAACAACCGTTGGTACTTCACGATTGCGATGGGGCGTACCGCAGGCCATCTGGCGCTCGGCATGGGACGTTCCGCGGGCGCTGCCGTTACGATCATCCCGGAGGAATTCCCGCAGGATACGATTCCCCTCCAGCAGGTGGTGGATATCATCACAGGCTCCATCGTGAAGCGACGCCTGACGGGCAAGAACTACGGCGTTGCGGTCATTGCGGAGGGCGTGATCGAGAAGATCGCTCAGGAGGACTTCACGAAGCTCGGAAGGATCGAGCTGGACGAGCATGGGCATATCCGCTACAGCGAGCTGGACTTCGGTGAAATCCTGAAGCAGGCGGTGCTGGCTGAAATGCAGAAGCTCGGCATCAAGATTTCCGTCGTGGATAAGGAAATCGGCTATGAGCTTCGCTGCACGGCGCCGATCGCTTACGATATCGACTATGCGCGCAGCCTTGGCTATGAGGCGATGCAGTTCCTGTTCCGCGGAGACAGCGGCGCGCTGATCACCATTCAGGACAATCAGGCCGTGCCCCTTCGCTTCGAGGACATCCGCGATCCGGAGACGGGCAAGACGATGGTGCGCAAGGTGAACATCGAGTCCGTGCACTATAAGATCGCGCGCGGCTTCATGATGCGCATCGAGAAGGAGGATCTGGACGATCAGGGCCTTGCAAATGCGTTCAAGATGGAACCGGCAGAGTTCAGGGAGCGCTACGGATACCTTTTTGACGAATGATGCGGAGCCTTCGCTGAGGCATTCTTTCACCGGGATTTGAGAAAAATCCCGGTTTTTTTATTTTATCCCTTTACAAAAGATATGGACTGTGCTAATATATCTACTTGTCAGCCAGTGGTCAAGAGAAACTGGAACATCGCGGGGTGGAGCAGTCGGTAGCTCGTCGGGCTCATAACCCGAAGGTCGCAGGTTCAAATCCTGTCCCCGCAACCAAATGGTCCCGTGGTGTAGTGGTTAACATGCCTGCCTGTCACGCAGGAGATCGCCGGTTCGACCCCGGTCGGGACCGCCACTTTTGTTTATACCACCATTAGTGGTTTTATATATAGTTTTG
>JAFSPF010000100.1 GCA_017443065.1 Lachnospiraceae bacterium | reverse complement strand
TGCACGCACCCTTTCCTGCTTCCGGCGAGGACGGGGTGTGGGGCAGCGCCCCACATTTTCATCGATATATTTGCAGTTTTCAAGGTTCGTTTGAGCCTTTTTCTTTGGCTCAGTTTTTCATAAATCGCGTTACACTACCCTTTACTTACCCAGTTTTTCAAACAGTTCCTTTGCGTATTCCGCGTTGACCTTCTTTTCCTCTATCATGATCTTTACGATCTGATCTGCGATATCGCCCCTGGCCCCGACGGTATTTGCAAGATTGCGCGCGTGCAGCGACATATGACCCCGCTGAATTCCTTCCGTCGCAAGGGCTTTCATGGCCGCCATGTTGTTTGCAAGCCCCACCGCGGCAATTATCTGTGCGAGTTCCGCCGCGGTGCTGACGCCGAGCATTTTAACGGCAACGCCGGCCGCCGGATGAATCTTCGTTGCGCCGCCCACCAGGCCGACCGCCATCGGCATTTCGATCACGCCGATCAGATCTCCGTTTGCGTCCTTTTCCCAGGTGGTGAGTGACGTGTATCTGCCGCTCCTTGCCGCATAGGAATGCGCGCCGGACTCAATGGCTCTCGTATCATTCCCGGTCGCGAGCACCACGGGAATCACGCCGTTCATGATGCCCTTGTTATTGGTGGCGGCTCTGTACGGATCTGCGGCCGCAAAGGCATAGGCATTGATCATCTTGTCAACAACCTCCTCACCGCCGATGACATCCTTTTTGAAGGTGGCCCTTGCGGTGACCAGCCTGTGGTCCGCAAGGTTGGACAGGATCCGCAGCTCCGCGGTTCCGCCCGTGATTTCTTCCAGATAAGGGGCAACCGCTTCCGCCATGGTGTTGACGGCGTTTGCTCCCATGGCGTCCAGCGTGTCCACCAGAAGATGCACGATCACCATGGGTCCCACGATGGAATCGATCACGCGCACCTCCACGTCACGCGCACCGCCGCCAAACTTTACAAGTGTGGGATCCTTTTCGTTGCAGCGCTTTATGATCTCTTCCCTGTGCTCCAGGATCCTGTTTTTTGCCGCAAAGGGTGCGGGCACATTCAAAAGCTGGATCTGCGAGATCATGACGGTGCCAAGTGACTGCGTGGTAAACCCGCCCGAAGCACGCGCCATCTTGGCGGCATTTGTGCATGCGGCCACAACACTCGGTTCTTCCGAGACCATGGGGATCAGGACGTCCTTTCCGTTGATCGTAAAATTGATCGCGACGGCCAGCGGAAGAGAGAAACGTCCGATCACGTTCTCGATCATATGATCCGCCTTGTCCATGTCGAGGGAATTCGCATCACGGAGAATCTGCTGCTCCTCCTCCGTGATTCCCGTGAATTCCGCAACCTCCTTCATCCTCTCGTCCACGGAAAGTTTGAAAAAACCGGAATACTGACTGCTTTTCATACGTATCTGCCCCCTTTCTGTTTCCTGTGTGTTTTTATCATACGCTGCGAATCGCGGAGGTAAACGAATGTAGCTCCCTCCCCAGAATACGTTCCACCATTGTGGCGATCTTGTAGCATTTGTTTTCGTCGATTCCGGTTTCAATGCCCATCTTGTTGAGCATCGTCACAAAATCGCAGCTTTCCACCAGCCCGGTTCTTCTGGTATCAAAGTAATAATCGCCGATCCCTTTGACCGGCACATGATCCACAATATTCGCGACCTGTCCGCCGATCCCTCCCATTGTGGTATCAAACATCCCGATCCCCGCCTGCATCGCCGCAAGGTAAGACGCCATTCCCATGCCGCGGATATCATGCACATGGAAGCTGTGTTTATTCACATCGGGATGTTTGTCCAGGATTCTGGAAAAATACTCAAATACGGTTTTGGGATCCGCGATGCCATCCGGATCGGAGTGCTCGATCTCATCAAAGCCGATATCAAAGCAACGGTCCGCAAATTCATAGGCTTTTTCAAGCGAAACCTCCCCCTGGATCGGGCAGCCGAAGATCGTACCGACATTTGCGTACAGCTTCTTCACACCATGATCATGCAGAAACTTTACGTTTGCTTCCGCTTCCGCGAACAGTTCCTCATGTGTGCGATTCATGTTCTTTTTTGCATAGGCTTCACTCGTTGCCAATTGTCCGCACAGGACGCGGTCGATCTTGCATCCGCTGTCCAGGGCCTTGACCACACGCTCGCAGGCCCTGGTGTTCAGCGCAAGAACGCTGTACTCCACATCCTCCCGCTGCGGCAGTCCCTTCAGAACCTCTTCGATATCCTTAAATTGCGGAACATATTTCACATGGCTGAATGTGCCCACCTCAATGGAGGAAAACCCTGCGTCAATCAGCTGATTCGCGATCCAGAGTTTCGCTTCCGTAGGGATGAACATTTCTTCATTCTGGAAGCCGTCACGAATTGTAATATCCATGACAGTGATGTGCGACGGTATTTTCATATGATTATCTCCCCCAAATGATCCATAGAGAATTTAGTATCTGCCCGGATATTTAGCAATTATGATGCCAATATGAAAAAAAATCGAAAAGCTGCCGTTTTACGCCGCTTGCACCCTGTCCCTTCTGTTTCGCAAACCGTATGCGGTGCCATAAACGGCACGAATTGACGGCTATTCTGTGCCGTTTATGGCATTAATGCCGATAGTGGCACTTCTTTTATCGGCTCTTGTTTTCACCTGCTTTACGTCAAAAAATGCCATATGATAAAATGGAATGCATGGAAAGGAGCTGCAAAATGAACTACCGTACGGAAAAAGATTCCATGGGCGAGGTGCAGGTACCGGCCGATCACTTCTGGGGCGCACAGACGCAGCGCAGCCTCACAAACTTTGCGCAGCACGCGGAGCGGATGCCGGAAGAGGTGATCAAAGCGCTTGCCCTCATCAAAAAAGCGGCGGCCGAAGTGAATGCGCACGCCGGAAGGCTTGACGCTGAGAAAAAAGAACTGATCCAAAAAGTCTCGGATGAAATCCTTGCGGGAGAGCTGGACGGCGAATTTCCCCTGACGGTCTGGCAGACGGGCAGCGGCACGCAGACCAACATGAACGTCAATGAGGTAATTGCCGGCAGGGGAAATACCCTTGCGGGAGAAACACTGTTGCATCCGAACGATCATGTCAACATGTCCCAGAGCAGCAATGACACCTTCCCCACCGCCATGCACATTAGCGCGGTGAAGGCTCTTCGGGAGCAGCTCTGTCCGGTGATTGAAGAAGGGATCCGCGTGACGGAGGAGCTGAAGAAGAAATACGAAAAGGTGATCAAAAGCGGGCGGACCCATTTACAGGACGCCGTACCACTCACCTTCGGGCAGGAGATTTCCGGCTGGCAGGGGATGCTGCAGGCGGATCTGACAGCCCTGCGGCAGGCGGAGGAAATCCTGTATCCGCTGGCGCTCGGGGGGACGGCCGTCGGCACGGGCTTAAACGCACCGAAAGGCTTTGCCGAAGAAAGTGCGCGCGAAATTGCCCGCCTTACCGGGATTCCCTTTGTGACTTCCGAAAACAAATTTCACGCGCTCTCTTCCAAATCCGCCTTTGTGCATGTGCACGGCGCGCTGAAGGCGCTGGCCGCGGATCTCATGAAGATCGCCAATGACGTCCGATGGCTCGCCAGCGGTCCGCGCTGCGGCCTCGGAGAAATCTTTATTCCGGAAAACGAGCCGGGCTCCTCCATCATGCCCGGCAAAGTGAATCCCACACAGTGCGAGGCGCTGACCATGATCGCCGTGCAGGTGATGGGAAACGATGCCGCCATCGGCATGGCGGCTTCGCAGGGGAATTTTGAACTGAACGTTTACATGCCCGTGATCATTTACAACTTCCTGCAGTCCGTGCGGCTGCTGTCGGAGGGCTTTTCCTGCTTTCTGAAGCACTGTCTTTCCGGCATCCGCGTGAACGAGGAGAAGATGCGGGAAAACATGGAGAAAACCCTGATGCGCGTCACGGCCTTAAGCCCGCACATCGGCTATGACCGTGCGGCGCAGATCGCCAAGCAGGCTTATAAAGAAAACCTCACCTTAAAGGAAGCCGCGCTGGCGACGGGCCTTCTGACGGAGGAGGAATTCGACCGTTTTACGGCACCGGAAACGATGGTGTAATAAAGGGAGGTATCCTGATGCGCATGGTCTTGAATGCCGCACAGATGAAGGCCTGTGACAAGGCAACGATCGAAACCTACGGTATCGCCTCGCTCGTCCTGCAGGAGCGCGCGGCACTGGCCGTCTGCCGGCACATTGAAGCGGAGAGCACGGAGCCGGATTTGCAAAAGAAGCTTCCGGACCGGGGAAGTGTTTTTGTCTATGCCGGTGTCGGCAACAACGGCGCGGATGCCGTGGCCTGTGCCAGGATTCTTTCCGGGCGCGGATACCGCCCGCGGATCTTTCTCGTCGGGGAGGAGGCGCGTGCCACGGAGGAGATGCGCACACAGCTGCACAGTGCCGCCGCCTGCGGCATTCCCGCGGAAGTCTTTTCCAAAACGTCAGAATCATCCTTTCCGGGAGAAGTCCCCGTCTGTATCCTCGACGGTCTTTTCGGCATCGGCCTGAACCGCGCGCCGGAAGGTGCGGCGGCGGATGCCATCCGGGAAATCAACGCGTGGAAGGAACGGGGCGTGAAGGTGGTTTCCGTGGACATCCCGAGCGGCGTCAATGCCGATGACGGTTCGGTGCCCGGGGAAGCGGTCCGCGCGGATTGCACCGTCACCTTTGCCTTCCGCAAGGCGGGACAGCTCCTGTATCCCGGCGCATCGTACTGCGGGGAACTTTATTGTGAAGACATCGGGATTCCGGCGGAGGCGCTGCCGAAGGAGACAATTCCTGCTGCCTTCTGTTATCAGACGGCGGAAGAAGCGCCCCTGCCCGCACGCAGCGCGGACGGTAATAAGGGCAGCTTCGGCAAGGTGCTGCTGGCGGCAGGCTCTGAGACGATCGGCGGTGCGGCCATCCTTGCGGCGAAGGCCGTTCTCGGCAGCGGCGCCGGTATGGTGCGCGTGCTGACGGCGCGGGGGAACCGGGATGCGCTGCTGACGGCCGTTCCGGAAGCCCTGTTGGATATCTATGACAACGACACGACGGATGCGGCGCTGGAGGAGCTGTGCCGCAAGGCTTTGGCCTGGGCGGATGTGCTGGTGGCAGGTCCCGGCATCGGGACGGGGGAACAGGCAGGAAAGATGCTGCACACACTGCTGACGCAGGCGGACCTCCCCCTGGTGCTGGACGCGGACGCGCTGAACCTGATCGCCGCCCCGGACAGCGCTCTTCCCGGCCTTCTCAAGGCATATGCAAAGAAGGGGCATCCGGTCGTGCTGACCCCGCACATCGGGGAATTCTGCAGATTGTATCAGGCGGTCTTCGGAAAACCGCTTTCCGCGGAAGAATGCAAGGCGAATCTGCTGCGCTGCCCGAAGGAATTGTCTAAGGCGCTCGGGGTCGTCCTGCTTTGCAAGGACGCACGTTCCGTCATTGCGGATGCTGCGCCGGATCAAAACGGTCAGGACAAACCGCTCTTTATCAACACCAGCGGAAATGACGGCATGGCGACGGCCGGCAGCGGCGACGTGCTCTCCGGCATGATCGGCGCCTTCCTCGCGGGCGGGCTGGACGCCTTTGCGGCCGCCTGTACGGGCGCGTATCTGCACGGTTGCGCGGGAGACCTCGCGGCGAAGGAAACGGGAAAGCGCGCCATGACCGCATCGGATCTGTTAAGCGCACTTCCCCTTCATGACCGGTAGTGTCATTCTGCTTTCTCTGATGTAAACAGGCGATCCCGCATCGCCACGCCCGTCGGTGTGGCGGCGAGTCCGCCTTCTCCCGTTTCCCTGATGTTTTCCGGCAGCTCCCTGCCGATCCGTCCCATGGCATCGATCACCTCATCCGCGGGGATGACCGATGTGATCCCGGCCAGCGCCATATCCGCGGCACTTAAGGCATCCATGGCGCCGATCACATTGCGCTTCACGCAGGGCACCTCCACCAGGCCCGCCACCGGATCGCAGGCAAGACCGAGCAGATTCTTCAGCGCGATGGCCGCCGCATGGAGGATCTGTTCCCCGCTTCCGCCGCGCAGCTGTACCGCCGCTCCGGCTGCCATGGCGGCAGCGCTTCCGACCTCCGCCTGACAGCCGCCGGCCGCGCCCGAAAGCGAAGCCCTTGCCGCAATCACGCCGCCGATGGCGCCCGCCGTATAGAGCGCCTTGACGATGTCCTCCTCCGCATAACCGTAGCGCTCCTCCATGGAAATCAGAATGGCCGGCAGCACGCCGCAGCTGCCCGCGGTCGGTGCCGCGACAATGCGCCGCATGCAGGCATTCGATGCCGCCATCTGTAAGGCGCGCCGGCAGACCGTTCCGGAAAAAGAGCCGAGCAGGGCATCCGCCCCCGCTTCTTCGAGGTAAGCCGCCAGCTTTGCCCCCTCCCCGCCGACCATGCCGCTTTCGGAACGCAGCGCAGGGTCATAGGCGGCGTCGGATTCCTTCATGACGCGGTACATGCGCAAAAGCTCCCGTCCGGATTCCTCCGGCGTTAAGCCCGTTTCATTGCAATCCTCCTCCCGGACGACCTCCCAGAAGGGACGCTTTGTCTCTTCCGAAATTCCGAGAATCTGTGCCAGTGTGTCATACATGAGTAAGCGCACCTCCCGCATGGGACTGACTGAGATAAATGACGCGCACCGTGGCCTCCTGCTCCGAAAGCCACTGCACGTCCTGCGCCGGCACCTCCTGGTCACACTCAAAGACCATGACGGCATTGCCGCCGCGTCTTGCACGGTAGAGCCGCATGGAGGCGACGTTGATTTTCTTGCGTTCCAGGAGGGAGGCCACCTCCGCAATCTTGCCGGGCTGATCAATATGATGAATGACGAGCGTCGGCAGATCGCCGGAGAATGAAACGGTAAGGCCGTCCAGCTCCGTCACATGGATGCGCCCGCCGCCGACGGAGGCGGCAACGACGGTCATTTCCTTGCCGCTTTTCCCCTTCAGCACAAGCTTAGCCGTGTTCGGATGCACCTCCGCGCCGAGATCCGCATGGGAAAAGCCATAGGTCAGCCCCGCTTCCTTCGCCGCATCGAAGCTCTCCGGAATGCGCGGGTCATCCACGCGAAAGCCCAGAAGCCCCGCCACGATGGCCTTATCCGTCCCGTGGCCCTTGCCCGTGGTATGGAAGGAGCCGTGCAGAATAATGTCCGCGTGCGCCACCGGCTCCCCCAGGAGCTTGTAGGCCACCCTGCCGATTCTCGCCGCGCCCGCCGTATGGGAGGAGGAGGGACCGACCATCACCGGTCCGATGATATCCTTCAGCTGCATGCCGCATCCCTTTCTTTCATAAAAAAGTACTCTTTATCCTACCACATTCTCCCCTTGACAGGAAAGACCCTCTCCCTTATAATTTGAAAACGGTTTTCGTTTTCAAATTACGGAGGGAACTCATGTCCGTCAAAGCCAAATACCGCACCCACCAGCGCGAGGAGCTGCTGGATTACCTCGCCTCCGTTAAGGGAGAGCATGTCACGGCACAGGATGTCTGCCTGCATTTACAGTCGCAGGGGGCAAAGATCGGCACGACCACCGTTTACCGGCAGCTGGAACGCATGGTGGACGAGGGGCTGGTCGGCAAATACATCATCGACGCCACCTCCCCCGCCTGCTTCGAATACATCGGCAGAGAGGCGCACGGGACGGAGCGGACCTGCTTTCACTGCAAGTGCGATGTCTGCGGGAAGCTCATTCACCTGCACTGCGACGAGCTTTCGCAGATCGGCGCGCACTTAAAGGAGCATCACGGTTTTACCTTAAATGCCATGCGCACGGTGTTTTACGGCACCTGCGAAGACTGCGCGGCCTCCGCCTAAGCTTTAGCGCCGGAGGGGATCCGTCCCTGCCGCGGAAAGGAAACAACTCATGAAAAAACATCCGGGTTCCGGAACAGCAAAATTCATATTTCGCAGGCTGTGCGCTCTGCTTTGCGCCTGTCTGATGCTCATTTCCTGCGGAGGAACAGGCGGTACGGCCGGCACCTCGCAGAGCGGAAACGCCGGTGAGGGAAAGCTCTCCGTTGTCGTCACCATTTTTCCGCTTTACGACTGGGCAAGGAACATCCTCGGCGAAGAAAGCGGTGCGGAGCTGACCTTTCTTTTGAACAGCGGCGTTGACATGCACAGCTTCCAGCCGACGACCTCCGATATCATGAAGATTTCCTCCTGTGATCTCTTTCTCTATGTCGGCGGGGAATCCGACGCCTGGGTGGAAAAGGCGCTGGCGGAAGCGGCCAATCCGGAGCTTGTCGCAATCAATCTCCTGGAGCTCCTCGGGGAGCGCGCCAGAGAGGAGGAGCTGCTCGAGGGCATGCAGGAGGATGAGGCGCATGACCATGACCATGCGGAAGACGAACACGATCATGACGAAGATCACGATCACGCGCACGGAGAAGAAACGGAATATGACGAGCACATCTGGCTCTCCCTGCAGAATGCGGCATACCTGATCCCGCAGATCGCGGACGCCTTTTCCGCGGCGGATTCGGAAAACGCAGCGCGGTACAGGGAGAACGCAGACGCTTATGTCACAAAGCTGAACGCCCTGGACGGGGAATACGCCGCGGCCGTCGCAGCCGCCCCCGCCAAAACACTGCTTTTCTGCGACCGCTTTCCCTTCCGCTATCTGGCGGAGGATTACGGACTGACCTGCTATGCGGCCTTTTCCGGCTGCTCCGCGGAGACGGAGGCCAGTTTTGAGACCATCGCCTTTCTTTCGGAAAAGGTGAAGGAGCTGTCCCTGGCTCATGTGATCACGATCGAGGGATCGGAAACAAAGATTGCCGATACCGTGCTCGCGGGCGCGGGCGCTGCGGGAAGCGACATTCTCGTTCTGGATTCCATGCAGTCAACCACCGCGCAGGATGCGGCGGGCGGCGTCAGCTATCTTTCGGTCATGGAAAAAAACCTGGAAGTATTAAAGGAAGCATTGCAATAAGGAGGCAGAGGCCACGTCACAGATCAGCGTACAAAACTTAACCCTCGGCTATGAAAAGGAGGTCGTGATCCGCAACCTCAACTTTGCGGTGAATGCCGGCAATTATCTCTGCATCGTCGGGGAAAACGGCAGCGGCAAATCGACGCTTGTGAAGGCGCTCCTGGGTCTTCTTGCGCCGATGAGCGGCTACATCATTTTCGATGAGGACTTAAGTCGTTCGGAAATCGGCTATCTCCCCCAGCAGACGGAGATCCAGCGGGATTTTCCGGCATCCGTGAGAGAGGTTGTCTTAAGCGGTTTCCAGGGCCGGATGGGGATGCGCCCCTTTTATACCGCAGCGGAAAAAAAGGAAGCCCTGGAGCAGATGGAGCGGATGGGCATTCTGGAATTTGCGAAGCGCTGCTACCGGGATCTGTCCGGCGGACAGCAGCAGCGCGTCCTCCTCGCAAGGGCGCTCTGCGCCACGAAAAAGCTGCTGCTTCTGGACGAACCGGTCACGGGGCTTGACCCGAAGGTCACGCAGGAGCTCTATGACCTGATCGAAACGCTTCATAAAGAAGGGGTCACCATCGTGATGATTTCGCATGATGTGGAGGCCGCGGTGAAATACGCCACACACATCCTGCACATCGGGGACATCACCTTCTTCGGCTCCAAAAAGGATTACCTGAACAGCCAGCCCGGCAGGCGGTTTCTTGCCGGCACGAAACGGGAGAAATAACATGCTTGCACAACTGTCCTATTATCTTTCCTATTCCTTTGTCCGCAACGCCCTGATTGTCGGGGTGCTGATCGCCTTATGCTCCTCGCTCCTCGGGGTCACGCTTGTCTTAAAGCGCTTCTCCTTCATCGGCGACGGCCTCTCCCATGTGGCCTTCGGCGCGATCGCGATCGCTTCTGTCCTGAAGATGTCAAACCGGATGCTGATCGTTCTGCCGGTCACGGTGCTTTGTGCCGTTCTTTTGCTGCGTGCGGGAAGCCGGACGAAGATCAAGGGGGACGCGATGATGGCGATGCTCTCCGTCGGGGCGCTCGCCTTCGGCTATCTTCTGATGAATATTTTTTCCACCTCCTCCAATCTTTCCGGGGATGTCTGTACCACGCTGTTCGGCTCCACCTCCATCCTGACCCTGACCACGACGGATGTGATTTTGTGCAGCGCGCTTTCCGTCATCGTTGTATTGATTTTCATCATATTTTACCATAAAATATTTGATGTGACTTTTGATGAGAATTTTGCGCGCGCATCCGGCACCAGAACGAATCTGTATAACCTGGTCATCGCCGTCACGATTGCCGTCATTATCGTTCTCGCGATGAACCTGGTCGGTTCGCTCCTCATTTCGGCGCTGGTCATTTTTCCGGCCCTGTCCGCCATGCGCGTTTACAAAAGCTTTTTCTCGGTCACGGTTTGCAGCGCGATCACGAGCGTCGTCTGTGCGCTGTCGGGCATCCTGATTTCCATCTTCGCGGATACGCCCGTCGGTTCGACGATCGTCGCGGTGGATGTGCTGGCTTTCGCTCTGTTTTACGCCGCCGGCGCCCTGCAGGGACGCGCACGGGTTCCGGCATAAAGAGAACAAAGGACCGTTTCGTAACAGGAGGAACAAACAAATGGCTTATAAAAAATTATTAACCGTGCAGGATATTTCCTGTGTCGGACAATGCTCCCTCACCGTGGCGCTGCCCATTCTTTCCGCCACGGGACATGAAACCTGCATTCTGCCCTCCGCCGTGCTTTCCACGCACACGGCGGGGTTTACGGGCTTTACCGTCCGTGATTTAACGGAGGACATGCCGGGGATCTGTGCGCACTGGCAAAAGGAAAAGATCACCTTTGACGCGATCTATACCGGCTATCTCGGCAGCACGCAGCAGATCGCTTATGTAAAGGACATGCTGAAAACGCTGGCGGCAAAGGATTTCACCAGCTTCATCGATCCCGCCATGGCGGACAACGGCAAGCTTTATCCCGCCTTTGACGAGGCCTATGTCAATGCGATGAAAACGCTCATCGCCGAAGCGGATATCATCCTTCCGAACATCACGGAGGCCTGCTTCCTGACCGGTGCGGAATACAGGGAGACCTATGACGAAGCCTACATCGATGATCTTCTGCAGCGTCTTGCCTCGACCGGCGCAAAGACGGTGATCCTCACCGGCGTCAGCTTTAAGGATGACACGACCGGCGTCATGGTGTATGAGGGCGGGAAGAAGTCTTATTACGAGCACCGCAAAATCCCGAAGAACTCCCACGGCACGGGCGATGTTTACGCCTCCGCCTTCGTGGGCGCGTTCCTTTGCGGAAAAAGCGCCTATGATGCGGCCGGGATTGCCGCGGAATACACGGTGCGTTGCATCGAAAACACGATCGACGACGAAACACACTGGTACGGCGTGAAATTTGAGCCCGTACTGCCGTATCTGATGGAGCGCCTTGCCTCATAAGGAGCAGACTTGCGCTACGACCGACAGACACAGAAACTGATGACGGAGGTCAAGAAGCTCGATTTGTCCCTGGACAAAGAGATTCTGCCCAAGATCGCCCGTCTGAAAAAAATCGCGACCTCCCTGCAGGACGATTATCTGTTGGGCTTTACTTACTATTACAGCTCCTACGCCCAGTACTATCTCAGCGATGACCGCAACGAATTCACCAAAGATCTTGCCGTGGCCGTTCCGCATCTGATGAAGGCGGATGACCATGAGCTGCTGGCGCGCGTCTTTAACATGGTCGCGATCGATACCTTTACCAACGGCTATTACAACGTTTCTTACAACTATTACATGCATGCCCTGCGGGAGGCCGAGGCGTTCGAAAGCACCAATTTCTGCGCGGTGATCGAGACAAACCTCGCGCTGATCTTTATGGAGCTCGGCGATCATGCACAGGGCATGAAGCATATCCGCAATGCCATCCGGCTCCTTCGCACGGTGGAAAACAAGGAGGCGGTCCGTTTCTCCCTGCATGCGGCCTATGTGGACGAGGCCATCATCCTGCTCGAGCAGGGAAAGAATGACGCCGCGGAAAAATCCTTCCGCAAGGCGCTGCAGCTGACGCAAAAAAGGGAGATTCCGGATGAGGACCTGCGCCTTTCCCTGACGATGATAAGGCTCCGCTTTGCCCTGATCCATCATAATTTGAATGAGGCGGAGCTTCTGCTGGAAAACCTGATCACCTATTTCCGGGATGAGCCCTATCTTTCCGGCTACACAAGCGATATCTGTCATCTCTGCCGCTGGCTCCTGAAGAGAAAGCATCTGGATTACTGCACCCGCATCATCGACGCGGTTCAGGAAGCCGTGCTCTTGAGCGGCATGGATCATCTCATCCGGATGTTTACGATTCTCAGGGCGGATGTCGCGGAAGCCGCCGGACTGAAAAGCATCTTTTACAAAAGCCTCCTGGAACAGGAGCAGTCCCTTCAGGAGGAGCGGCCGGGCTTTTCCCGCATCCAGGAATACACCCTGCGTCTGGTGCATCTTGAAAACGACATCCGGAACGCACAGCTGAAAACCAGCGCAAGGCATGCCAGACTGCAGAAAAAGGCCTATCATGACGCGCTCACCGGCATCGCCAACCGCCATATGCTCAACAAGATGCTGGCCTCCTCCTTTGACCGTGCGCAGGAAAAAAAGACCCTCCTCGGGATCTGCATCCTGGATATCGATTCTTTCAAGGAATACAACGATCACTTCGGCCATCCCGAAGGAGACAAATGCCTCGTGCAGATCGCAAAGGCCATCGAGGAGAGCGGCGTCTTTTGTGCGCGCTACGGCGGCGACGAGTTTGTCATGATCTTTGAGGGGATGGAGCGCAAGGAAATGCAGGCAAAGGCCGAGGCGCTTGCCGCACGGATCAAAGCCCTGCGGATGGAGCATCCGGCCTCTCCCTTTCACGGCATTGTCACCGTTTCACAGGGACTGTGCATCGGAATCCCCGCGAAAAAGCACAAAATCTGGGATTATATGTCGGAGGCGGATGCCGCACTGTACGAAGTCAAGCAGGCCAGGGCAAAGAAACCGAAAAAGAACGGCATTCAGATACGTAACCTGCAGGAACGCAACACGGAAACCCGGTCATAACGGCGATGAACCAACAGCAGATCAGACAACTGAAGACGGAGATTGAAACCAATTCCCGCAATG
The DNA here is from genome assembly GCA_017443065.1 of Lachnospiraceae bacterium. GTDB lineage: Bacteria > Bacillota > Clostridia > Lachnospirales > Lachnospiraceae > Butyrivibrio. The sequence goes on along the minus strand of JAFSPF010000100.1, from coordinate 6,335 downwards.
CCTCTGCACCGACGCAGCGCAACCTTTCCCTGCTCCTGAAGGAGGCGAAGGCCGCGAAGGATGACGCCCTGCTCGGCTTTGTGTATTTTCATTTCGCGGATTTCCATTATTTCATGCGGCCCGATTACGCAAAGTTTCACCGCTATCTGAAGCTGGCCATACAGCACCTGCTCGCCTCCGATGACAGGAAGCTTCTGGGCAATGCATACAATCTGGTGGCGGTCGATGCGCACAACGGCGGCGCCTTTACCATCGCCTTCCAGTACTATCTGTCTGCACTCACGATCGGCAGGGAACGCAGGCAGCATGCGCTTTGTGCGGCGATTTCCGCCAACATCGGAAGACTGCTGATGGCGCTCGGCAATCACGCGCTCGCGGAGGAATACTTTGACGACAGCCTGCAGCAGGTGCGCCTGGGAAACCGGACTTCCCTGTTTAACCGCAACCTGATCACGATTCTCTTTCTGAGCGGGATCAACTATATGGCAAGGGACAAGCGCAGGGAAGCGGGCGGCTGTCTGACACAGATCACGCAGCTCCTGGAGGAAAGCGATGATGCGGTGATCAAAGCCTTCCGTCTGCCGATGCTGTTTCTGCACATCCGCATTCTTCTCGATCACAAGACCGGTGCGTCTTGCGAGGATCTGCTGAAGGAGCTCGTCCTCCTGCTGAAAAAAGAGGAGGTCGTCTTCGATTATATGGATGATATCGACGCGCTCTGTACGGCGCTCCTTGCGCATCACCACCCGGCCCCCGTCGGCAAGATTCTCGCTGCCGTCGCGGATCGCGTTTCTTCCTGCGGCATCGTATACAAGGAATGCCAGTTTTATGAACTGAAGCTGCGTTATGACGCCGTGGCCGGGCATGTACAGAAGGTGCGCGCCGACTTAAAGGAGCTCCACAACCGCGCCGTCTCCCGCGCCGAGGAACTCAACCGCTACAGCCTCCATGCCATCGGTTTTTCCGCGATGATGGCCGATCTTCATCTGCGCTATCAGAAAACGGAGCAGGAAAACGAGCTGCTGCAGCTGCAGGCGGACACGGATGCACTGACGGGACTTCCGAACCGTTACGCACTGAATGATATGCTGGAAGCGGCCTTCGAGCGGGCAAAGGCCTCCGCCACCCCGCTCTGCATCGGGATTCTGGATGTGGATTATTTCAAAGAATACAACGATACCTACGGACACCAGGCCGGTGATGTCTGCCTGAACGCGATCGCCGGTTCCCTGCGGAAGCTCTCGGCGCAGAAGGGCGCCTTCTGTGCGCGCTACGGCGGCGACGAATTCGTCATCATCTGCGAAAACGCGGACAGGGCAAAGGCGAAGGAGATGGCGGATTTCTTACAGGAAGACATTCTGGCCTGCCGTATTTTCCACAAGGGCTCCCACATCTCCGATTTTGTCACCGTTTCGCAGGGCTATTCCGTTTCCGTTCCCGGCGAAAAGGACAAGACCTGGGATTTGCTCACGGTGGCGGACCGGGCGCTGTACAGCGTCAAACGGAAGCGCTCCGGCAAACGCGCGGACTCTGCGGTGCAAATTTCGGGCTGACCGGCAGCGGGAGGAAAAGCACAGATAAAAATGGCACAGAAAATCCTGATTCTCAATACGGGCGGCACCTTTGCTTCGGTCTCTTATGATTCCGGACTCGCGCCCGGCATCGGCTCCGAAGAAATCCTCAGGGAGCTTTCCTCCCTCCGGAAGGAGATTTCCCTGGAACTCGAAGAATTCTGCGCGCTTGACAGCGCGAATATTTTTCCGAAGGACCAGGCGGCGCTCGCCGCGCGGATCTCCGAGGCGCGGAAAACCTTTGACGGCATTGTCGTGATTCACGGCACCGATACGCTGGCTTACACCTCTTCCATGCTTTCCTTTATGCTGCTGCATATCGATATTCCGGTCGTGATCACGGGCTCACAGTTGAGTCTTTCCGATCCGGTCGCCGACGCGATGGAAAACTGCCGTCTGGCGTTTCACATGGCGCTGTCCGGACATCCCGGCGTGTTTGTGGCCTTCAACCGCAAGGTGATCCTCGGCTGCCGCGCCTCCAAGGTGCGCTCCCTTTCGTTTGACGCTTTTGATTCGGTCAATTATCCGGTGATCGCGCACTTAAGCAGTCTCGGGATGCCGGTGGACGCGGGTCTGCTCCCGGAAAAGAAGGATATCTTTGCATGCAGGAATGCCTTCTGCGACAGGGTGCTGCGCCTGGTGCTTTATCCGGGGATGCCCTCTTCCCTCCTGACCTCTGCGCCGGAAAACGACATCCGCGGCGTTTTTATCGAGGCCTTCGGTCTCGGCGGGATGCCCTTCCTTACGGATGACCTGATTGCCGCCGTGAAAACACTGGTCGATCAGGACATCGCCGTGCTCGTCGGATCGCAGTGCCTCTATGAGGGCAGCAATCTGAATGTTTACGAAACCGGCAAAAAAGCGCTTGCCGCGGGCGTCATGGAGGCGCATGACATGACAGGCGAGGCGGCCGTCACCAAGCTCATGTGGGTGCTCGGACAGACGGACCGCATGGACAGGGTGCGCGAGTATTTCCGCGTGAGTCTTTGCCGCGAAGTCACCATACCAAAGGAGTAAGGAGTCAGTTTATGCCGAAAAAACGCAGCTACCGCACGGAAAAGGATTCGATCGGGCAAAAGGACATCCCCTCCGACGTTTATTACGGCGTCGAGTCCCTGCGCGCCAAGGAGAACTTCCGCATCACCGGTCTCAACATGCATCCGCAGATCGTCAACAGCATGGCGCTGATCAAAAAGGCCGCCGCGATCACCAACTGCGAAATCGGTCTGCTGGAAAAGGAGAAGGCGAACGCGATTGTGGCCGCCTGCGATGAAATCATCTCCGGCAAGCTGCGCCGTTTTTTTATCGTCGACCCCATCCAGGGCGGCGCGGGCACGTCCCTCAACATGAATGCCAACGAGGTCATCGCGAACCGCGCGATCGAAATCCTCGGCGGGGAGAAGGGCGATTACGCGATCGTTCATCCCAATGACGACGTGAACCTCGGGCAGTCCACCAATGACGTGATCCCGACGGCGGGACGGCTCACCTCCATTCATCTTCTGCAGAATCTGAAAAAGGAGCTGATCCGCTGTCAGGAGGCGCTCGATAAAAAGGGGGAGGAATTCAACCACATCGTCAAGGTCGGACGCACGCAGCTGCAGGATGCCGTGCCGATCCGCATGGGGCAGGAATTCAGGGCCTATGCCGCGGCGATCGGCCGCGACGTACACCGCATGGACACCGCCATGAGCGAGATGTATTCCCTCAACATGGGCGGCACCGCGATCGGCACCGGGCTCAACGCGGACAAGGAATACATCAAGCGCATCGTGCCGACGCTGTCCAGGGTCACCGGCATCCGCTTCGTGCAGTCCTTTGACCTGATCGACGCGACGCAGAATCTGGATTCCTTTGTCGCGGTCTCCGGTGCGGTCAAGGCCTGCGCCGTGACGCTCTCCAAGATCGCCAATGATCTCCGCCTGCTTTCCTCCGGTCCCCGCGCGGGCCTCGGCGAAATCAACCTGCCGGCCAGACAGAGCGGCTCCTCCATCATGCCCGGCAAGATCAATCCGGTCATCCCGGAGGTGGTCAACCAGGTTTCCTTTTACGTGATGGGAAATGACATGACGATCACGATGGCGGCGGAGGCGGGACAGCTCGAGCTCAACGCCTTTGAGCCGATCGTTTTTTACTGCCTGTTCCAGTCGATCGATTCGCTGGCCTATGCCGTCAACACCTTTACGGACAACTGCATCACGGGCATCACGGCCAACGAGGAGCGCTGCCGGGAGCTGACCGAAAACTCCATCGGCGTCATCACGGCCGTATCGCCTTACATCGGCTATGACAAAGCCTCCGCTGTCGCGAAGGAAGCGCTGGAGCTCGGCAAATCCGTCCGCGCGCTGCTCCTGGAAAAGGACATTTTCAAGGCGGAGGAGCTGGACCGGATCCTTGACCCGCTGCATATGACGGAACCGCAGTCCCTGAAGAAGGACGCGCCCTGATCATGAGAGCACCTTGCATGATGCAGGGTGCTTTCACCTATCTTGTGTGCGACGGTAGCTTTGCTCCGGACCGTTCAGCATCCAAAACCAAACACATCCGGAAGCTCAATTCCCGGAAATGTCGCGCGTGCCATTCGCACCATCGCTTTCGCATGAATCCGGTCATGCCATAGAAAACGGCGCAGCACCTTAGGCAGCGTCCAGTCCTCACCGTAACTTCCCTCAAAAACCTGCGCCCGGAGATAATCGTTTTTCAGCTCCAGTTTTTTGAATCCCCGCTGACGGCATTCGACAATCGTCCCTTCATTATCCGCATCAACTTCAATTTCTGCAAAGTAATATTCGTTGACGTTTTTGGTATGCTCGTACATCTCCTTTGCAGTGTGCGGAACGTTGCCATAGAAGGTGGTTCTTGTCGGGAAAGCACTCTTATTCTTATCCGGAATTGACTGATACAGCGTATAAAAATCGGTTGCCGATCGGAGTGTCAGCGCTTTTAACCGGCGGTATGCATCTTCATCCGGCGCCTCCTTTTCGGAATCAAATAAGACATCCGAGTCAGCGTCCCTGATCTGCAGCGTGGATTCCTTTTCCTGAACGATTGCTGTTTCAATCGGTTCTGTGACAGTTTTTCCGGCCCATTTGCAAAACGAACGAATCTCGACATCCATTTTAGACTTTGCCTCATCAAGGCTCTTCCCCCGCGTAAAGCTCCCCGGCAGTTGCTCTGCCCAAAGCAGGGTATCATTGCCGTTATGTTCATAAATGCATGGAATTAACATAGCACCTCCAACGCCATCGGCGTATAAAGATCGGTTATTATTTTAATACGTTTTTGTTCCTGATGCCATCAAATCCATAAGCCATAGGAAAGTGCTTTTTATGGTTTTTTCCATCCGTTGCATTATGCTTATTGCCAACAAATACCTCAACAGCGTCACCGTACCAATCCAGCTTTTTTCTGCTCAAGAAGCAACAAACAATCCGTATTCCTTCGGAATCATCAGCACGCCGTTCTCCATACGGTCGGATAAGGCTCTCGCAATCTGATCGTAGTACGATTCTGACAGATCAGATGCTGATGGCAGTGAATAAATATAGTCAACAATATCATGTACGTTTGTAACCGCAAGCGCATCTTCGTAATCATGGCGGACGACACTTGAAAAAACCCGCCTTAATTGTGGTTCCCCGTTTTGTAAGGTAAACCGGAGATTGCGCTTCTCCTGTAAGGGGATCTCCGGCAGCCACTGTATAAGAACATCCAGCATCCCGTGCTCGCCGTATGTGGAGGCATAGAATACACCGCCCTCCCGTAAAACACGTCGTGCTTCCCGCAGCCCTCTGGTAATGTCCGGCACATGATACAGCATTGCATTTGCGATCACGATGTCATAAGAATTGTCTTCATAGGGCAACTCCTGAATATCCGCAAGCGCACAATCAATAAAATGACAGTCGGAAAACCTTTCCCGAACGTCAGCAACCATGCCTTCGGAAGCGTCGGTCAGTGTCAGGGCGCATCCTTTAGGAATGTCATCTATATGATTTTTCCAAATATCTCCGGTTCCGCAGCCACATTCCAGAATACGAAGATTTTCCCGAAGCGCATAATGCGAGAAAATCCAGTTTCCGTATCCCTGACGATTGACGGAATACTTCTCATGTATGGAGATACGTTGATTCAATTTCTCCGGGGTCTTGTAGTTCTCCATTTCTACTACACTCCCTTTTCCAAATACGCATTGGCCTCTGCCCGCGAGCGGAAGATCACAATCCTGCGCGTGTCCTTATACTGATCGATCAGGCGATATATCACCGGCAACTGGTCTTTCGGGAAGTCGATGATGTACTGCCGGAAATCCGCATCAAACTCTGTTTCCACCCAGGGTAGATCCTCGCGAACCGTTCCAACCCTCGCTGCGGCACCCTCCAGGCATACATCCACAGGCATGTCGAAAAAGAAGACCCGCTCACAGTGCTCAAATCGCAGCGGCAGGGTACGCAGATAATTACCGTCGATAATCCACTGTGGCTGTTTGATGATTTCACCCAGTTTTTTATCAAACGCTTCGGGAAGCACCGTCGTTTTATCCGGTCTGTGGAATATCATATCAAGATAGAACAACGGCAACCCGGTTTTCACAGCCAGTGCACGCGCAAATGTACTTTTCCCTGCACCGGGACTGCCAATCACGATGATCTTATTCATTCATCACACCTGTATCCGGGTTTTTTATATAAATATGCCTCATCCGGTACAATTTGCGCATCCCAGACGAATTCCTTCCAATCTGCTTCCTCAACATCCTTGATT
>JAFSPF010000099.1 GCA_017443065.1 Lachnospiraceae bacterium | reverse complement strand
CTGATCAACTCGCAGGGAAACAAGCGCCTGTTCAGCCAGGACTCCACCTACTGCCTGTTATGCTCACTGGAAAAGCTCGACGATGAGGGCAATTTCATCGGCAAGGCGGATATGTTTTCAAAGCGCACGATCAAACGCGCGGAGGTTGTGGAGCATGTGGACACGGCAAGTGAGGCGCTCGCGGTATCTCTTTCCGAAAAAGCAAGAGTCGATCTGGAATACATGGCAGGGCTTACGGGAAAGAGCGAAGCAGAGATCGCGGAGGAGCTTGCAGGCGTCATCTTCAAGGACCCGGTTTCGGAAGTGTGGCTTCCGGCAGATGAATATCTCTCCGGAAATGTGCGTGAAAAGTTAAAGATCGCGCAGGAGTATGCGGAGAACCACGCGGAATACTCTGTCAACGTGCAGGCGCTCACAAGGGTGCAGCCGAAGGAACTGGACGCGTCCGAGATCGAGGTGCGCATCGGTGCGACATGGATTGAGCCGAAGTATATCGAGGACTTCATGCGCGAGACGTTCCAGACACCATAGTATTTGTTAGACCGTTCCGTGATGGGCGTGCAGTACTCCGGCGTGACCGGCCAGTGGAATGTGAAGGGGAAGAACGCGGACTATGGGAACTCACTGGTCAACGTCACCTATGGCACAAGCCGCGCGAATGCCTATAAGATTCTGGAGGATTCCCTGAATCTGAAGGATACGCGTATCTATGACACGGTGATCGAGAACGGCAAGGAAAAGCGGGTGCTGAATAAGAAGGAGACGATGCTTGCCAGCCAGAAGCAGGAAGCCATCCGCGAGGCATTTAAGGACTGGATCTTCCGTGATCCGGAACGGCGCGAGGTGCTTGTCAAAAAGTACAACGAGTTGTTCAACTCCACGCGTCCGCGTGAATACGACGGCTCTCACCTGCGCTTCCCCGGCATGACACCGGACATCGAGTTAAAGCCGCATCAGCTGAACGCGATCGCCCATGTACTTTATGGGAATAACACGTTATTGGCGCACGCGGTCGGTGCCGGCAAGACCTTTGAAATGACGGCGGCGGCGATGGAAATGAAGCGCTTAGGGCTTTGCCAGAAGAGCCTGTTTGTTGTTCCGAATCATCTGACGGAGCAGTGGGCATCAGACTTCCTGCGTCTGTATCCCGGCGCGAATATCCTTGCGGCGACGAAAAAGGACTTTGAACCGGCGAACCGTAAGAAGTTTTGTTCCCGTATCGCGACAGGAGATTATGATGCGGTCATCATCGGTCACAGCCAGTTTGAAAAGATACCGCTCTCGGACGAGCGGCAGATCGCGATCATTGAGAAGCAGATCGAAGACATCGAGACCGCCATCGCGACCGCGAAAGCGGAGCGGGGAGAGCGTTATACGATCAAGCAGATGGAAAAATCGAAGCGGTCACTGGAAACGAAGCTGCAAAAGCTGAACGACAAAAGCCGCAAGGACAATGTTGTGACGTTTGAGCAGCTGGGCGTAGATCATTTGTATGTGGACGAGTCGCACAATTATAAGAACCTTTTTCTATACACAAAAATGCGCAACGTCGCGGGCATCGCTCAGACGGAAGCACAGAAGTCGCAGGATATGTTCAACAAGTGCCAGTACCTGGACGAGTTGACAGGTGGTAAAGGGGTGACGTTCGCGACTGGAACGCCGATCAGTAACAGCATGACGGAGCTTTATACCAACATGCGATACCTGCAATATGGCACCCTGCAGCGCCTCGGGCTCGGACAGTTTGACGCATGGGCGGCGACGTTCGGAGAAACGCAGACCGCAATCGAACTTGCGCCGGAGGGCACAGGCTACAGAGCGAAGACGCGATTTGCAAAGTTCTTTAACCTGCCGGAGCTGATCGCGCTCTTCAAGGAGGCTGCTGACATTCAGACGGCGGATATGCTCGATCTGGACATCCCGGAGGTGGATTACGAGAATATCGTATTGAAACCGTCCGAAGCGCAGAAGGAGATGGTACAGTCCCTTGCAGACCGCGCGGAGCGGGTACGCAACCGCATGGTGGATTCTTCCGTCGATAACATGCTGAAAATCACCAATGACGGCAGGAAGCTTGCACTCGATCAGCGTCTCATCAATGACATGCTCGGAGACGGTGAAAACAGCAAGTCCACGACCTGTGTGGACAAAGCCTTTGAAATCTGGCAGGCAACGAAGACGGAGCGGAGTACGCAGCTGATCTTTTGCGATCTGTCTACGCCAAAGCATGACGGTTCCTTCAACGTCTACGAGGACATAAGGGACAAGCTGATCGCCAAGGGCGTGCCGCCGGAGGAGATCGCGTTCATCCACGACGCCAATACGGAAACAAGGAAGGCGGAGCTGTTCGCAAAGGTAAGAAGCGGTCAGGTCCGTTTTTTGTTGGGCTCGACCGCCAAGATGGGCGCAGGCACCAATGTGCAGAACAAACTGATCGCGCTGCATCACTTGGATGTGCCGTGGAGGCCGTCCGATATCGAACAGCAGGAAGGGCGTATTCTCAGGCAGGGCAACGACAACGATCGTGTCAAAATCTTCCGGTATGTGACGGAAGGGACGTTTGATGCCTATTCATGGCAGCTGATCGAAAACAAGCAGAAGTTCATCGGCCAGATCATGACGAGCAAGTCGCCGGTCAGAAGCTGTGAGGACATCGACGAAGCGGCACTCACGTATG
>JAFSPF010000098.1 GCA_017443065.1 Lachnospiraceae bacterium | reverse complement strand
CAGTTCCGCCGGGAAAGCAACTTCGACTTCACGCGCAAGTTGTGCGTCGGAGCGCTTTTCTTGTTGCTGCACCTCATTCCAGAGACAGGAGCGGTCGCCAAGATGCTTTGGCGCGTTTTCCGGTAACAGGATTTCATTCATGACAATGCCGCCTTTGTTTGTAAAGTCATGAATGAGTCCTGTTTCCTCGTTCCGGAGCTTTTCGCCGGAACGATACGCTGCCGAAGCAACAGCGGAACGCCCGCTCGAACGCGATATGATCTTAATGGAACAGTGGTAAATGGACATATCGCATAATCCTTCCGGCGGGAGTTTCGATGCGGCTAAGATTCCTTTGTGGCGGCAGACTCAAAGGAAATCTCCGGACGCAGGGGTTCCAAGGGGATTGTTTATCCCCTTGGTGCCGTCTGCATAAGACCGCCCTCTGCGTAAGAGCACCGTCCGTGCAGGACCGCCCTCCGCGCAGGAGCGCGCTTATCATGTGGGCTCCGCCCACATATAAGTGCGCCCTTACGGGAATTGTGAACCGTGTCACAGACCTCCGTTTTTGTACTGTCATGCCGGAATATCCGTTTCTTCTGCAACTACAGTCTTTGGCTCTGCTGTTTTCTCTTTTGCGGTGCGCGGTATCGGCCTTTCCATGGCCTTTGTGAAGAATCCGCCGTTTGCTTCCTGCTGTTTCAGAAAGTTCATCAGCCGCAGATGGTCGTCCTCACGGAACGATCTTCCGAGAACGGATTCCACCGCGCCGCCGATTTCAATCAGGCGTTTTGTTCTGGCTTTCCGGTCAGCAGCCTTCTGCATTTTCTCTAACTGCTTTTTCTGTGCCTCATACTGTTTTGCCTTTTCTTTTGCTTTTTGCATCCGGTCATCCTTCTCCCGGATGCGCTCTTCATACGTTCTTTTACTACCCATGCGTTTACCAACCTTTCTTTTTTTGTGCTGTTTTTTGTTTCTTCCGTTGATAACCGCCGGAGCTTATGATATGCTTGTTTTGCGTGCAGGTATATCAAAACTCCGGTTTTGGTTACCAGCGGGGGCAGTCTGGCGACTGCTCCTTTTTTCATGACGCAATTTCAATCGGCCGGACCTCCGTTTCGTTCCGAAGGTTCTTTCCTTCGTTCAACGACACGAACCGGTCGAGTGCGTCGGTGCGGATGATGATCTTTCTTCCGATCCGCAGGACAGGCAGTTTTTTCCATCTTACCAGCTGCCGGATGGTATTTCTGCCAATGCCGGTGTATTCGGATGCTTCTTCGACCGTCATCGCCATCTTGGTTTTCATCATAGGCCTCACCCCCTTTCCTCGTTATTGTGCTTTGTCATTTCGACATGCCTGTTTTGCATAATCGCTATTTTGCATTATGCAATTTTTCTATCATGATTTTATCGCTGTTTCGTTTCCGTGTCAAGCGCTTTGTAAATATTATATTTTGCATATTGCAATTATTGATTTTTTGTGTTATACTTCGTTTGTACAAGGGCTATCGGCTTTGCCGGACTGAAAAAATGACTGCACGCCCCGGTAACAGGAGGAAATGCCATGTTTAATAAGGAACTGCGCAAGCAAATCGGTCAGCGGGTAAAACTTCGCAGAAAGGAGCTCGGCCTCACACTCCAATACGTTGCGGAAAGGATGGACGTTAGTGCATCTACCATTCTACGATATGAAAACGGTTCGATTGACAATACGAAGAAACTGATTGTGGAAGGTCTTGCCGATGTCCTTCGCGTCTCTCCGGACTGGCTGCTCGGAAAGACAGATGAGATTGAAGATACCCACTCCGATGAAATGATTGTAAAGATCGAAGATCTGATTGGTGAAATACTATCGGATTATCCGCTTGCAGTCGGGGATGTTGAAAATGAGTTTTCCAAAGAAATCCTGTTACTCCTGCTTTATGAATTCCGCGGATTCAACGAACAGTTTGTTTTTGCGGTTCAGAATTACACGAAGCCCGGAGAAGTGACCAGGGATCTTGCAAAAATGGCAAAGGCATCCGGTGAAAAGGTGAACCAGAAGGAAATCAATTCTTCCATGTTCGCATGGCAGGTGAAATCATTCTCCAGCCGCCTGAACCTGATTGCCGACTGCGTCCGTGACTATGCAAGAGAGCCTGTCCGGGCAAAAGCAGACATCCTTGCACTATTGAGAAATTACATATACGATTAAAGGCAACCGGAGTTTTGGTATACCTGCACGCAAACATGTATCCCTCAGATCCGATTGCCGCACGAAAGGAGGTCATTGTAAATGGCAAAAGGATCTGTCAGAAAAAAAGGAAAGAAATGGTACTATCGGTTTTATGTGGAGGACGCAAGCGGCAACCGTGTCCAGAAGGAGTATCCGGGAACGGAAAGCAAGGCTGAAACGGAAGCGATGCTTCGCAAAGCGATGGAGGATTATGAGGAAAAAAAGTTTGTCGCAAAGACGAGCAACCTCACCATTGCCGATCTTCTTGATCACTGGATTGAAGAAGATCTGAAGCCGGGTTCTTTAAGTAACGGAACCGTGTCAACGTACATTACAACCGCAAGCCAGATCAAGAAACATCCGATCGGACAGCGCAAACTGAGAACTGTCACCGCCGACCATTTGCAGCGTTATGTTGACGAACTGTGTTTCGGCGGAAAGGGGACGGACGGAAACGTGCTGGTTCCGAAGAGCAAAGGGTATCTTCGGAGTTTTTCTGCGGTATTGCAGGGCGCGTTTCGTTTCGCAGTCTATCCGAAGCAGTATATCACGTTCAACCCGATGCAGTTCGTCGTATTCAGGCGTTCCGCCGAGGATGTTGATCTGTTTTCGGAAAATGCCGACCTTGATGCTGCCGGAGAAACCCTGTCCCACGAGGCATTCCTCGGCATCTGCGACTTTTTGGAGCGCAAAAGCAACCCGGCATTATTTCCGATCCGGATTGCTTACTACACGGGCCTGCGTATTGGCGAAGTCTGCGGTCTGACCTGGAGTGACATTAATCTGGAGGAACGCTGCATGACCGTGAGACGCGGCATCCGTTACAACTGTGTGCGGCATCAGTGGGAGGTAGGAACCACTAAGCGCAAAAAAGTACGCGTGGTTGATTTCGGGGACACTCTGGCAGGCATCTTAAAAAAGGAACATCGTGCGCAAAAAGAAAACCGTCTCCGGTACGGAGATCTGTATATCCGGAACTACTACTCCGTATCAGAGGAAAAAGGCCGGAAGTACTATGACCTGCACACACAGGATGGCACGGCTCCCGTCCCGGAAGAATGGAACGAAATTGACTTCGTCTGCCTGCGTCCGGACGGTGCTCTGGAATTACCCGCAACGGTCAGTGAGATGTGCCGCTCTGCAAGAAAGAAGCTGGACAAGGTAAGCGACGAGTTCCATTTCCACACGCTACGTCACACCTACACCAGCAACATGCTGGCCGGCGGCGCGGCACCCAAGGATGTGCAGGAGCTGCTTGGACACTCGGATGTTTCTACCACGATGAACATCTATGCACATGCAGGCAGAGAGAGCAAACGCTCATCTGCAAAACTCCTTGACCACCTCGCAGGTGCGATGTGATTTAAGGGAACTTCCCTTGTTTCCCTTACCGGGCAACCTTCCCTTATGGATTTTTTGTAAGGGAAAAAATGAGGGAAAACAGCACTGAAATATAGCAAACAAGTCTTAAAACACGCTGTTTTCCGGAGGTTGAATGGCAGAGGTTAGACAAACTTCGATTTTGCAAAATCCCCACTATTTGACAAGCCATGATCCTGTCTTCTTAGATCCGATTCTTTCAATCGCACCCTCGTCCAACAATTCTTTCATTAGCATTTGTACCGCTCTTCTGGATTTATTCATCATATCTGACAGTTCAGCTTGCGTTAATGAAGGGTTTTCCTTAAGAAGTAACAATATATGCTCTCGATCCGTCAGCATGCTTTTTTGCGCTTTAATTTGCGCTTTATTTTGCGCTTTATCATAAGCATAGTTGAGATTCCATAACGTAAGAAAGAAATTATATCCATCTGTGTAAAAAACCGGCTTTAGTTCTTTCTTATGCCGCTCCTCTGCTTCATATGCGTCGAGAATTTTCTTAAATCCACTTCCTCGTCGCTCCATAAGCCGCACCCTTCCAAAAACATCTGCAAGAATCGGATTTCGTAGCTTTGACGGTACATGCCTTATATCCAGCAACTGATCCTCCGAACCATCAAACATTCCTCCGGGATTTGTG
>JAFSPF010000097.1 GCA_017443065.1 Lachnospiraceae bacterium | reverse complement strand
TTATGATGCACCTCGTCCCCGCCCTGCTGTTTTTGTATATTCTTTTAAAGTTTGCTATTATTTTGTTCAGTGGCAAAGACACCTTTCTGGGGGGTTGTTAAGATCATGCAAAAACGACCGCATATGCCGGGCGTCTATCCGCGCACAAGAAAAAACGGCAAGGTGGATTACCGCGCTTCCATCACAAGCCGGGGCAAGCATATCGCGCTGGGCTCCTATGACACGGAGGAGGACGCACACCGCGCCTACGTGCACGCGCGCGAGATCCTGCAGAACAAACGCATGACGATCGAGGCCGCAAAGGACAAGTCCCCTCTGCTCTTCGAAAAGGTCGTGAGCCTGGTGAATTACCGCGATAACGGTCTCTACATCCCGACACCGATTTATCTCAAAAAAAAATACTTCATGTACTATCTGTCGCCGACGCTTGTGTACCGCTTTGATATCGATGACCTCTTTTATTTTTCCTCCCACAAGATCATGCGGCGCGGTTCGCACCTCTTCGTTTCGGATTACGGCTCCCAGATCAATATCCTGAACCGCTACGGCATCCGCTCGCATGCCGTGGAGGGCAGGGATTATGCCTTTTACAACGGGGATCCGACGGACCTTCGTTACGAAAACATCCGTATCTTTAACCGCTATCACGGCGTACGCCGCTTCACGGACCGCGGCTTTGAGCGTTTCTCCGCCGTCATCAACATGCATTCCAATTATGTTGTGGGACATTACGATACCGAAGAAGAAGCGGCCATTGCATACAACAAGGCCGCGGACATTCTCAACAGAAAAGGAATCAGCAAAAACTTCAACACAAATTACATTGAGGACATCGCGCCCTCCGAATACGCGGAGATCTACAGCCGCGTTTATATCTCACCGCGCATCCTGCATTACTGAGCATCGGCGGTTTCTTCGTCCGCTTCGTCCTCTTCTTCCTCCGGCGCCTCTTCTTCCTCTTCGGGCGCTTCCTCAGGCTTCGCTTTCTTCCGTATGACCGCTTCGTTCCGCACGCCGAAGGGACGCGGTACACTCACCCGCTCGATCAGCGGCACGAACAGATTTCCCGCAAGGATGGCAATCATACAGGCCTCTTCCACCTGAAGGATCCTTAAGGCAGCGCAGATGATCCCGATCAGCACGCCGTACAGCACCCTTCCCCAGGGTGTCACCGGCGAGGATAAGGGATCCGTGGCGAGGAAAAATGCACTCAGCATGAACATCCCGCCCGCCAGCTGCATCGTGATGTAGGCGGGAGAACGGTCCGGCGCAAACAGGAGCAACACAAAGACGAAGCTGATCGTCAGGGTTCCGGGAATCCTGAGATCGATCACATCCGTCAGAATCAGGAAGGCCGCCCCCACGACAAGGGCGATCATGCTTGTCGCACCGATCGCGCCGGGAACGGAGCCGAAGATCATCGCGGGCACATCCACCCCGGACAGGGCCTGCGTCAGATCCCCGCTTTCCGCGAGGGTCAGTTTGAAGACCGTGAGCGGTTCCGCAAGCGCCAGGTCCTCCGACGGATGCATCAGCAGGGGAAAGGCCGCCCATAAGGCCAGACGCACGATGGGCACCGGATGGATCCGGATCCTTGCCAGCGTCCCGAGGAGCCCCCTGATGAGGACCACGGACACAAAGGCGGCCGCCGCCGGCACCCAGAGCGGCAGATTCACGGGCAGGCTTAAGCCGATCAGAAGCCCCGTGACCAGCTCGGAAAAATCAAACAGGGAAATTCTTCTTTTGAAGATCAGGTCCGTCAGAATGCCGGACACCATGGCGCATCCGGTCGCAATGCCGCATACGACCGCCGCCTGCATGCCGAAATGATAAATCCCGTAGCCGAAGGCAGGCATCAGCGAGATGACCACGAGAAGCATCATGGTCTGCGTTGTCATCCGGCTTTTTGTAAAGGGTCCCCTTACGGGCACGGTCTGTTCGTTCATACCCTCTCTCCCGGGTTCTCAAGCTCCTGCATCCGCACAATCTCCCGTGACAGCTCCCTGCGCGCGGGGCAGACATAGCTGCAGACGCCGCAGTTCATGCATTCCATACCGTACAATGCGCGGAAGCGGGCCTGATCCTCCGCCGCAGCCGCATCCGCAAGGTACAGGGGCAACAAGCCCAGCGGACAACGGTCCGCGCATCTTCCGCAGCGGATACAGGCGGACGGCACTTCCTCCGCCACGGCCTTTTCCGAAAGAAACACCAGCGCGGACGCGGTCTTTGTCGTCGGAAAATCATAGTCTGTCACGGCCACACCGGTCATGCTGCCGCCGGAAAGAATGCGCGCGGGCTCTCCCACGATTCCGCCCGCATCCTCCACCAGTTCTTTATAAGAGGTGCCGATCCGGACCCGGTAATTGCCGGGCTCCCTGACGGCATCTCCCGAGATCGTGACAATGCGTTCCAGGGAGGGCCTGCCCTCCGCGACCGCATGATACACCGCAACAAGTGTATCACAGTTGCTGACGATACAGCCGGCATCCGAGGGGAGCATGGACGCGCGAACGGCGCGTTCCGTACAGGCATACACCAGCATCCGGTCATTGCCCAGGGGATATTTCGCCTCCAGCTCCCTGACGCTGACGCGCGGGTCTTTTTTGACAAGGCTCCTGATTCTTTTTGCGGCCTCCGGCTTGTCGTCCCCGATCGCAATGATGCCCCTGGCCCGCGGGAAGAGGGAAAGCACCACATGCAGGCCGCTGACGATCAGCTCCGGTTCCTCTATCATTCGCCGGTAATCATTTGTGAGGTATGGCTCACATTCGATGCAGTTGGCGATGATATACTCGATCTTCTCCGGTTCCCTCGGCGTATATTTCAGTGCCGCTGGCATGCCGGAGCCGCTCATCCCCACCACACCCGCGTTATGAATGGCGGTGATCTTCTCCTGGATGCTCATCTCCTGCAGGGGCTTTGTCTGCGGAAAGCCGATTTCGTCATAATGACCGTCGTTTTCGACAATAATGGACTCTCTGATGCTGCCGTCCGCAGTCAGATGCTCCTCGATCGCCCGGACGGTGCCGGAAACGCTCGCATGCACGGGGGCCGACACGGGGCCGGACGCCTGCGCGATCATCTGTCCCGTCAGCACGTAATCACCGACCGCAACGATGGGCGTTGCCGCCGTCCCCTGGTGCTGCAGAAGCGGGTACACCAGGTTCCCCTTCGGCCGGACCTCTTTGATGGGTTTTTGCATTGTCAGCGCCTTCCCGTCAAAGGGACGGGCGCCGCCACGAAATGTTCCCATGGTACAAACCTCTTTTCCCTGTCGAAAACAAATCTTTCCTTACTATACTATACTTTTGACCATAAATTCCATCGATTTTCACTTTTTTTATGCTTTTCTCCGTAAAACGTGGTAAGATAGAGGGTACGGAGAAAAGGAGTACATGTATGAGAACGAAGTACGAGGACATTGCATTTAATCCGGTTTCCATCCCGAAGGACCTGCTGCCGACGGCTGCAGCGATCGAGCGCATCCTCTTCCTGGATATCGAAACAACGGGGATTTCCGCGAACAACGCCATCGTTTATCTGATCGGCGCCGCCTACGTGGAGGACGGACAGTTCCGCTTACGCCAGTTCTTTGCGGAAAAACCGGAGAGCGAGCGTGATATCCTCGCCGCCTTTATTTCCTTTGCCTCCGCCTATCAGGCCGTCCTCACCTTCAACGGAAAACGCTTTGATATCCCTTTTCTGGAAAAGCGCATGGAGGTGCACGGCATCAACTCCATCCTGAACCGCCTCGAATCCGTCGATCTCTTCCATGAGATCAGTCCGCTCAAGGATTTCCTGGGGCTTAGCAACTGCAAGCTGACCTCCATCGAAAACCTTCTCGGCGTGGAACGTGAGGATAAAATCAACGGCAGGGATCTCATCCGGGTTTACGAACAGTTCGTCATCAACCAGGATGCGGAGAGCGAACAGGCCATCTATTTACACAATGCGGATGACATCCGCGGGATGCTGCACTGCATCCATGCCCTGATTTATCCGGCCTTCCTCAAACGCATTGAGGACATCCGCGTGCTCAAGGCGCAGGCGCAGGCCTATACGGACGTCTCCGGCAATATCCGCCGCGAGCTCTTCCTGGAGCTGCAGCTGCCCTATCGGTTGCCCGCACCGGTCAACGCCAATCGCGACGGCTGTTATCTGCGCATCCGGCATGATACCGCCTCACTCCGCGTGCCGCTGTATGAGGGAGAGCTCAAATACTTCTATGCCAACTGGCAGGATTATTATTTCCTGCCGGAGGAGGATACGGCGCTTCACAAATCCGTCGCCTCCTTTGTGGAAAACGTCTACCGGGAAAAGGCCACCCGCGAAAACTGCTATACGCGCAAGTTCAGCCAGTACCTGCGCGAGTTTGAGCCGCTGTTTGAGCCTTATTTCCGCAAATCCTACCGCGACGAGGCGATCTACTTCGAGATCACCAAAGAGCGCAAGACAAGCCGCGCGGAGCTTTCCCGCTACGCGCAGCATATCGTGACGCATATCGTCGGCTGATCACTTCGGTAAAGAGATTTTCGGACGCTCGTAATAGAAGGAATTGGCTCTTTCGAAGCCGATCTCCTTATAGTTGATGATCTGTTCCGTCGAGCCGATGAAAAGCAGCCCCGACGGCGCCAGCGCACGGAAAAACTTTCTGTAAATATCATCCTTTGCTTCTTCCGTGAAATAGATCATCACGTTTCTGCAGACGATCAGATGATAATCCATCGGATACGGATCCCGCAGGAGATCCGCTTTTTTGAAGTTCACGCAGCGCTTGATCTCCGGCGCAATCTTGAACGCCTCCCCTTCCTTCGTGAAATACTTCTTCTTCAGGTCCTCCGGGACGTTCAGGATTTCCTTGGCCTCATAGACGCCGTTCTTGGCCTTGGCGATGGCCGTCAGATCGATATCCGTAGCGAGGACGCTGATCTGGGAGAGCGGCATGTGCCTGGAGAGCAGCATGACAATCGTGTACGGTTCGTCCCCCGTGGAACAGGCGGCGGACCAGATCTTTAGCTTGTTGCCGAAACGCTTCATCAGCTCGGGAACCATGTTCTTGTCCATCAGGTCCCACTGTTCCTTGTTGCGGAAAAACTCCGAGACGTTGATCGTCAGATAGGCCACGAAGGCGTTCAGCACCTCCTTGTCCTTTTTGATCAGCGCCACAAAGGATTCATAGCCGTCCACGCCGTATTTGTTGATCAGCGTGTCAATCCGGCGCTTCATCTGCTTTTCCTTGTAGCTGTTCAGGTCAATCGTCGTGATGCTGTAGATCTGTTTTTTAAACCATTCGTAATCGTATGTCATGACGTACTCTCTTTTGTGAAAAAGGGGTAATCGCGAATCCCGCAATTACCCCGTCACTGTTTCTGTATGCCGTACCGGAAACGGAGCTATGACCCGGTACGAAAATAAACTTTATTCCTCGGCTGCCGCTTCCTCCGCGGGCGCTTCCTCTGCCGCGGGGGCCTCTTCCGCCGCGGGCGCTTCCTCCGCCGCCGGTGCTTCCTCCGCCGCGGGCGCTTCCTCCGCCGCAGGAGCCTCTTCCGCCGCCGGTGCTTCCTCCGCCGGGGCATCCGGCAGCAGCGCCTTCATGCTGAGGGAGATCTTCTTCTCCGCCTCATTGAAGTCCACGATCTTCGCCGTCACCTCCTGTCCGGTCTTCAGGACATCGGAAGGCTTTTCGATGTGTTCCCTTGCGATCTGCGAAACATGCAGCAGGGCGTCAATCCCCGGCTCCAGCTCCACAAAGGCGCCGAAGTCCGTCATGCGGGCAATGCGTCCCGTGACCGTCGCGCCGATCGTGTAACGCTCCGCGGCTTCCTTCCAGGGATTCTCATCCTCAAATTTACGCGACAGCGCGATCTTGGAGCCGTCGATGTTTTTGATCAGCACCTTCACCGTATCGCCGACCTTAAAGGCCTTCTTCGGATTCTCCACGCGGCCCCAGCTCATCTCCGAGATATGCAGCAGGCCGTCCGCGCCGCCGAGATCAATGAACGCGCCGAAATCCGTGATGTTCTTGACGATACCTTCGCAGACATCCCCGACATGGATGCGGTCGAAGAGCTCCTTGGCCTTTGCCGCGCGCTCCTCCGCGATCAGCATCTTGCGGTTGCCGATGTAACGTCTGCGCTTCGGGTTGTACTCCGTGACGACGAACTGAATCTCCTGTCCCTCGTACTTCGTCAGATCCTTTTCGTACGTGTCCGAAACAAGGCTTGCCGGGATGAAGATCCTGACCTCCTCCACGACAACCACGAGACCGCCGCCTAAGACCTGTACGACCTTGGCCGTCAGCACCTCTTTGTTGTTGAAGGCGTCCTCAATGCGCTTGTTGCCTTTTTCCGCCGCAAGTCTCTTGTACGACAGCAGCACCTGTCCGTCCGCGTCATTCGTCTTGATGACCTTGACTTCCATTTCGTCGCCGACCTTGGCGACCGTCGTCAAATCCAGATCCTTGTCGTTGCTGTACTCCTGCCTCGTGAGAATCCCGTCGGATTTGTAGCCGATGTTGAGAATGATCTCCTCCGGCTTGACGTCGATGACGACACCGTCGACAATCTTACCGGCGTGAATCGGCTTGAACGAAGCCTCCAGCAATTCCTCAAAGCTCTGATCGTGTTCTGACATATGTCTGAACCTCCTGAATAATATTCTTCGGGGTGGATGCACCCGCAGTGATGCCGACGCGTGCGGCGCCTTCAAACATCTGCGTGTTCAGATCCCCCGCGTGTTGGACAAGATAGGTCGCAGAACATTTCCCCTTGCAAATCTCGTAGAGCTTGCGCGTGTTAGAACTGTGCGCACCACCGACGACAATCATGACATCCGCTTCGGAAGCAATCCTCTCCGCCTCCTCCTGGCGCACGCTTGTCGCGGAACAAATCGTGTCCACAATGTTCACATTATACTCTTTTCCCGAAAAAACTTCAACAGTTTCTTTAAATTTATGTCGCCGGAACGTGGTCTGGGAAACGATCGTAAGATTGCTGCCCCGGGGAAAGTCAAGCGCGGCGGCCTCTTCCGGGCTTGAGACCACGGCGATCGGCCCCTTTGCCCAGCCGACAATGCCCTGCACCTCCGGATGGTCATGATCCCCGACGACGATCACGGTTTCGCCCGCTTCGCCCGCCTTCCGCACGGTTTCATGAATCCGGCGCACAAAGGGGCAGGTCGCGTCCACGACGCGCAGCTGCTGTTCCTTAAGCGTGTCATAAACCGCGGCACCGACGCCGTGCGCGCGGATCACGACGCAGGCGTTTTCCGCGCCGCCTCCGTTCTTTGCCTCTTCCAGGGCGCCGCGGATGTCCTTTGCGCTCTCCGCCGTTTTCACGCCCTTTGCCGCGAGGTCCTTCGTCACGGCCTCGTTATGCACGATCTCGCCGTAGGTGAAGACGGTGCCCGCGCTTTGGTCCGCAAGCTGCGCATACACCGCATCCACCGCTTTCTCCACGCCGAAGCAAAAGCCCGCGTTTTCAGCAAGAAGAATTTCCATAGAGCCTCCTGTTGCAATCCTGTGCAACACCATGTATAATAAAAGAGCCGGAACGCGAATGCGCCGCCCGGTTAACGGAAACAGAAAAGTAGCGTCCGTCTTCCTACGGTCGGGACGCTACTTTTTTTGTGTCAGCGCAATGATCGCACATATCACAAGGCAGAATGTCAGGAGTTCCATAACACTCATGCGCACCACCTCCCCTCCGTTGCGAGTGGCGGCGGTTTTCGCGTCCTCCGGCTCTCATAGAGCATATCACAATAACAGCACAATGCAATATGCAGAATCAACAAGGTTATGTCGGAGGTCTTGTGATATATGTCTTCACTCTGTTTTCTTCCACAACGACAACACACGCGCCGTCACTTCGGGGATGGTGAGACCCGTGGTGTCGAGTTCGACGGCGTCATCTGCCCTGCGCAGGGGGGAATGCGTCCTGGTCATGTCGCGGTGGTCTCGTTCTTCGATCTCCCGGGCGATGTCCTCCACTGTCAGTGTCATGTCCGGATTTTTCTCCTTCTGTTCCAGGTACCGGCGTTTTGCGCGCTCCGCGACAGATGCTGTCAGATACACCTTTAACTTTGCGTCCGGCAGCACCACCGTGCCGATGTCGCGCCCGTCCATGATCACACTGTTTTCCCTTGCAATTTCCTGCTGCAACTCCACCATCCGTGCACGGACCTTCTCGTTGGTGCTCACCGCACTGGCCATATCTCCGACTTCCTGCGTTCTCAGAATGCCTGTGACGTTCTCCTCTCCCAGATACACCTGCTGCTCCCCGCCTTCAAAGCCCAGTTTCACTTCTGCCGAGGGCAGCAAGGCTTCCGCCGCAGGCATGTGACCGTCCGTGGCATTGCGGATATCATCCAGTTTGATTCCGCCGCGCAGCATGTGAATGGCCATCGCGCGGTACATGGCGCCGGTATCGACATAAATGATTCCGAGCTCCCTTGCGAGATTTTTTGCGATGGTGGATTTGCCGGCGCCCGCGGGGCCGTCGATCGCAATTGCGTTTGTCTTCGTCATGAATTCTCCCCTTGCGTGTTTCCCGTGAATTTTACCTTAGATATTTTATCAAAAACGCATCCTCTCCGCAAAAAGCATTTTCCCGGAAAGAATCAGTTCTCCCTGCGACAGCCCGCGGCGCTTTCCCCCGCGAGGGCCCCCGTCGACCAGGCGATCTGCAGATTGTAGCCGCCCGTCAGCGCGTCGCAGTCCAGCACCTCTCCCGCGAAAAAGAGGCCGCGGCAGAGTCTGGATTCCATCGTGGAGGGATTGATCTCTTTCAGCTCCACGCCGCCGCGCGTGATGACGGCCTCGGAAAAGCCGCGCGTGCCCGTCACCGTGACCGGCAGCGCCTTGATCAGCGCACCGAAGGCAAGACGCTGCGCCCTGGTCAGTTCCCCGGCGGGCGTATCGCGCGGAATCTCCGCCTCCGCGAGCGCGCACATCACGGGGATAAGCTTTGCCGGAAAGAGTTCTCCGAGACTGTTTTTGAACTGCCTGCGCGGCTGCGCGGAAAAATCCCGCAGCAGACGGTAGTCCAGCTCCTCCGCGGTCAGCGCGGGTTTTAAGTCGATCGCCAGGCGAAGCGGCAGCGCGTCGCCAAGCCTTGCGCTGGCTGTGAGCACCAGAGGGCCCGAGATGCCGAAGTGCGTAAACAGCAGCTCCCCCTGTTCGTCAAAGCGCGGGCCGGGGGAACCCTTCTTTTGTCCCGCCCGCAGGCTGTAGAGCCGCACGTTTTTCAGGGACAGCCCCTGCAGCTTCCTGTGCCACTGCTCTTCCGTTTCGAAGGGAACGAGGGAGGGCTGACATTCCGTCACGGTATGTCCCGCGCTCTCCGCGAAGCCGTAGCCGTCTCCCGTCGCGCCGGTCGCGGGATACGAAAGCCCGCCCGTTGCGATGATCACGGCCTTCGCTGTCATGCGGCTGCCGTCCGCAAGCTGCACCCCCGTCACACGGCGGGACTTGCTTTGCGCCTGCGCCTCCCGCGCATCCTCATCAAACACAAGCTCCTGCACCTTCGCGCCGTAACGCACCCTCACGCCGAGGCGCTCCATTTCCTTTGTCAGTGTGCGGATGATGTCCGAGGATTTGTCCGAAACCGGAAAGACGCGTCCGCCGCGCTCCGTTTTCACCTGGATTCCCGAAACACATAACTATGGAATCCGCCCTACTTTGACGACTCCAGCGATGCCAGTAATGGTGTAACGCCGAGATCGCGATATAACTGTTCCTGCTTCATCAGTACTTCGCCCTGTATGGGGGCTTTCCCGG